>CAYTPS010000200.1:0-7893 GCA_964439245.1 uncultured Pirellulaceae bacterium
GTCCAAGGCGCGCGAGAGATTTACAACGCTTTGCCGTGCAATCGTGAATTCGTCGGGCGGAAGTTAGCACTGGCAACATTGGAGACCGACAACACCGTCGAAGCGTTAGAGCAAGTCATTGCCGATCACCCAGAATGCTCGCCAGCGGTTTTCCTACTGAGTCAGTATCTGGGGGCGGAATCGACGTCACACGCCACGCTTGCTCAACTTCGCCGGAAACGCCAGTTGTTACACCAGTTCGTCTCGATGCACGAGCAGGGACAATTGCTGCCGTATTTTCTTGATCAAACCATCGCTGCCAAACAGCTTGACAAAGCGCACCTGCAGTTAGAAAAACTGATGGAAACAGCCGCTGCACCAGACCGTGTTCCTGTCTCCGTAATGAGTTTGAGCGAAGGCGGCGGATATTGGAGAATCGGATTGCGGTTTGATGAAGTGGTCGGAGAAATCTTCTGGGCTGTCGGCGAGAACAACGACTTCCAAAGCACCGGGCGCGCGTCTGGCGTTATCAGCCCAGATTCACGCACCGGAAAGATTCGACCAAATTCGATGCTCGAAGTCGCCAAAAGTAAATTCGCTGACCCTGAAAAGGATTCGAGGATCTTTGTGAAGTACGCCGACGCAGCTGGAGAAATGCAAGGACCCTATGCCCTAGACTTCGATCCTAAGGCCGTATCGGTGACACAAAAGCAAAGCCTGCTTGAAGCCACTTCACGTACTTGGGCCAACTTCAAAAAAGACAAACTGCACTTCAGACTGTTTCTGATGAAGATGAGCGATCAATTCGAGGCGGTGCACTATGGCATAAATGAAGACGTGCCCACGGTCAGTATGCCGGTGCCTCAAGGGCCGTTCAGCATACGCAACGCCGACCAGTTCTACCTGCCGGTCGACGAGAGCGTAGAATACGTTTCGATACAGGTGACCTTCACAGACGGCACAAAAACCAAAGTGGCCAAGATCTTCCGAGACTAACTCATTGGACGACTGGCTGATCGTTGATTTCAAGCTTCAAAAATGTGCCCAGGAGTCCGGGCATGTTAAACTTCAACGATTAGAAAACCCGTATCAATTTTCTCGTCCGCAAAATTTACCCAACGCGCGGAACTAATACGATAGCACGTCCAATATCCGGGGCAAATTCAATTGTAGTGGTTGTTCGTCTCGTAGGAGACGAATGAAGATTCCGTGAACGGGTGGGCACAGCCACCCATTTTCTTAATCCTACCGGACACACGGATGAACACCCCTCTTCCCAAATTCAGCATTGCGCTCCTTCTGATCACGGCAGTCATTTCCTTTACCGGCACAGATGCAAAAGCGCAGTCAAACGTATTCAGAACATTGTTCCACGGCGGCACATACGAAAACGCCGCCGAGCGGCAATTGCTGTACGCCAGCAACGCGAAACGTCCGCTGGGCGGATTGTTTGCACCGGGCTTTACCCGAACGCTGACTGTGTTAGGAGGAGCCAACTTTCCGTCGGCAGGAGTAAGAGATCTATTCGAGGATGATTTCGCTTACCCTATCACAGGGACCAGTCTTCTGACGCCGCTTCCGCGGTCACTCGATGATACCGGCTACGCACTTAGCTTCGCTTTTGGAAGGCGCCACAATCGTCAGCTACGATCAGAAATCGAAGTCGCTGTCCGAGGCAACGATGTCAATCAACTTCTGCCAAGTTCTCTTCCTAGCATGGGATCTGATTTTTCAGAAGAGTCAGACGGCAGTGTCAACGTGACGTCATTGATGAAGAATTTCATTATCGACTTTGACAACAGAAGCCTGTTCACTCCCTACGTGGGCGTAGGAATTGGCCTGTCCTACATCGACGTTGAATACGGCGAGGCAACCGGCGTCGGCGGAGCGGCTACGTTCGAAGAGGGAGCGTCGGCATTCAGCTACCAAGCGATCGGTGGCGTCGCCACAAAACTAAATTCGTTTGCAGATTTCGTCATCGAGTACCGCTTTTTGGGAACATCCGAAGTCGAAGTCAACGGGTTTGGCGATGACGTCTCGTACAACTCAAGCACGCTGTTCATGGGGGCGACGTTCGAATACTAGTGCACCGAGGGCGGAATCAAGCGCTAGGAATTTCGGGCCTGGAATTCTAAGAACTTGGCCGCCAGTTTGTTGTATTGGCCCTTTGATATAAACACTCGGTGAACTGCCGGATCGTCGGTATTGCCCTCGTGAGTCGCGGTCTTCGACTCGCCGTGGTTTTCAACCTTCTTTGATATCAGGTTGATGTCAATAAAGTAGTAGATTCGCGAATTCGCCATGCAAGCTCTCCTTCGGATTTGGGGCTTCAGATTCGAATGTAACTGCGATGTCGCTGAAGGACGATCCAACAACGCTACCTGCTTTCACCGCCATGCTATTCTCCGCTTGCTGCAGGTTTATTGGGCTCTAATTGTTCTTTCAAAAAACTGTTCGACAAAGTGATAGTTCATCTCTAAACCACCCGCAAGTCCGGCTGTGGGGACATCGCATGGTTAGTATGCATTTCTTGCATCTTGGAGAAAGCTCAAGTGATGGGCTGCATGGGCAGCGTGAAAACAGTTGAACTTTTCCTTGCTCATTTTGCCGAACCCCGGGTGAGCAGTTCGGTTTGGCAATGGAATTCCGCGACGCACCGTTTGAATCGTTCCACCTCGTGTTCGTCGACAACGTCGTCCGGCGGGATAAAGACCCCAGCCGTCTTAATGCCACTGGGCGAATCGCCAGATAACAGCCGTGGAAGTATGAGGTAGTGTAATATCGGCCGCAGTGGGTAACCCAAAATTGTCATGTACTTGGGATAGCCCGTCATGTTGCATTCAATTGACAACCGTAAATGGCAGCAGATCTGGGCGAGTGACCAGTTTCCAGACTTGGAATATCCGGATTCCAGTAAGCGCTCGCATTCGCCGATCGCATCGTCAAGACAAGCCAAATGTAGTTCACGTCGCATGAGGGGATTCTCCAAAACTAAACCACTCGCATACCTCTGTTTGCGTCCATTGCAATTTTGGCTTGGGTACTTTTAAGAGTAATTCGTCGGTTTTTCACCGTACAAAACCTTGAAGAATGCCTCGCACTTGTGGCACACATAAACATATTCAGTATCCTCCGGCCTGTCGCCGTTTAGATATTTGCTAAACGGCGAGTTACAGTTTTGACAAATGGGTTTGGATCTTCTCGCGCGAAAATTTACCCCGAACTCGAAAACCAATCCAAGGGCAGCAAGAACAAAAATCCCAATGCTCACAGGCAACGGCAAGTGTGTTCCGTAGAACACTAACGTTGGGACCGCGACAATAAACAACAATGCGCCGATTCCACCAAGGCTAAATGATTTTCTCAGAAATGCCTTACGAGAAATTGTGTCGTATTTGAGCCCCGCCAACTCTGATTCAATGATCTTTTCCAACGCCGTTCACTTCTTTCGATTTGAGAATCGTATGTTGCTCGGATAATGTGCGTACGCGGCGGACATCATTGCATGATTACGCAATCCGATACTGAACTAAAAGAATTTTTTGCAAAGCTCAGGATAAATTTTTTCCAGTTCATCCTCTTCCCAAGAATCGCCTGTTGGATCCGCCGGACGTTTTCCGGTGATTGCACCGTCGGGGAACCCACTGCCATATTTGGCGTGAAAAGCATCCCATCCGGCGCTCATCAAATCTTCGCATTCGTTTTCGTAGGGTTGAGCCCATTGTCCGATGACCGCAGGATTCGTCAGCGCCGCCTCAAATCTTTCACTGCCCTGGGCTACCAACCAAGCGCGAAAATATTCGAACCCGTCATCTGAGCAGCCACCGTTGACAATGAAACCCACCGCCCAAAGATCCCAGCGATAGGTTTCATCGAGAACATCGGACATGTTTTGCGCAAAGCCAATAATGTCGTCGGATTCAAGGGTTTTTAGATGTGCAACGACAACTGGAGCCACCCCATGAACATCGCTTGCGGTCTTCTGAGCGTCGTCGATAATTTGCCAAAACGTTTTTCTGTCCACGGTGAGTTTTCCTGAGGTTCTAGTGGCCACATGAAGTCCGCAATTACTTGGTCCGATCAAGGCGTAAGACCACCGGCAGGTCGGGCTTCACATGCACGAAATAGTTACCGCGCGCCACCGGTCAAGTCTAGAGGAATCTCCTTCGAGGTCCCACCCAAAAACGGTATCTTCGATGGTCCACGCCGTCAAACCGCGATTCATAGGTTAAAGTTTCGAAACAAAGTCGGCAGTGTTGAATAGCGGTAGGCCTCTTAAGAAGTTCATCCACTTAAAGCGAGCAAAATTGACGAAATCAAGCCGACGAATATCCGAAGGTGCACGGCCTATCGTGGCGTCGCGTGTATTGTGTTTCTATGTCGCGGTCTTCTTTTGCGATGAGTCCAATCGGTCCAGCCTACGATTCGTCCGGCGCCTTCAGGTTTGGTTCGATAACTGGTCCCGTAAATTGAATTGATAACCCACGGAATGTAGCAATCTACTTGGGAACGGTTCGTTCCACCGACCCGGTCGATGAAGTCCGCGATTCGTCGGATCGCCTGATCTTCCCACTGCCAAACGTCAGTGTATCCCATCCTCTCCAATACTAATGCCTGAACGACAATTCCTTGGAGCGCTTCATTCGAGTACTGAATCCCTTTGTCCGTTACGGCGTTCCCACCACGACTAATGTCCTCGACGGGCGCTCCCGCAATGTTCACGCCATCTATTGTGTCCTTGGTGTTTGCCGGATTTACCGCAACCCATGGAGCGGCAGCGGACCAACGTTGGCTGAAGTCTGTCGTTGACTCGAAGTAATTGTCACGACCGTACTTAGATTGATATGCCGAACGATCACCGAGGTGCGCCCTGAGAATTGCCGCACATTGCTCGAGGTCGTCGCGCTTTCCCAGGTAAGAGCAGATGGCGACCCTCGTCGCGCCGGCAAAGGTGCCCCAATTATTGGCTGAGTTTTCATGGGTTTGGACAATCGACTTCCAACGGCCATGATTACCGAGATCCTTCTCAAGTAGCGCGCTCAGCCACGATTGGAACCGAGTGTTGGCGTTTGGTCGCAGATTTTTGAGATTTAAAATGTCTGCTGCAATTACGTAGCCACCTACCTGCCTCCCGACTGACAAAACTCTTGTCCCCGGATTGTCCTCAGTACCGATCACAGAAAGTAATTCTTCTCAGCTCGTTGTTTTAGTGCGGTGTCGTCCGTCCTGCACGCAACAAACGCCATCGCCATGGTAGCCACTGCGTGTCGATTGTCTTGATTGGCTAGGTCAGCCTGCGAAAGATCTTGATGCGCAGCATCATGTAGTCGCCGCCAGGCCAAACCATCCATTGGAAGGCTCATCAAACGGTTCCGTTGTATCCACAGACCATTCTCCTGAAGTGGATTGTTCTCCAACGCGATTTCAGCACGTGGCAGTGTATGCTCGATCGCGATTCGATCAGTTGCCGAGTCGTTGCCACTGCACAGCAGAAGGATGGAAAAAGCGAAGATGTTTCTCATGGTTGCAGCGCTATGACGGCAAAGATTGCCGAGTGCGGAAGATATTGCTTTTGAATTCAAGACCACACGCAAGCCAGACTCCGCATGTATCGCAAAGGAGTCTACGTGCGCGGCAATCGACTTGCAAACAGAAAAAAGCCGCGCGGCCCGCGGTTTCTTGTGCATCATGTTGTTATCACGCCTGTCGGAGCATTGTGATGATTTTCTGGGCCTGACGCCGATGAACGCGCTGGTGTACTCCTGCAAGGCAATGCCACTGGTGAGCATCCAACGGTCCGAACCAAGGATGTTCAAAACGAACTGAACTTCGCAAGTTGTCATGTGAACGCAGCAGCGACTCAATGCTACACAAGTAGTCCTCGCACATCTGTCGGTAACGTTCGATCACATCGAAGCCCACGTCACGCGAAGGTTTGTAGTCCTGAATCTTAGCAGTGAAATCCGGGATGTTTCCTCTGACCAACGAATCGACCCCAATCAACATGTCGCGATTGGTCATGCAGAGATGTTCCAGAACCATTAGTACCGACCAATTCCGACTGGAGTCTTCGATCCCAATCAGTCGGGGAATCAACGCCTTCTCTCTGGCGTCATACGATTCCCCACCTATTTCGGCGAATTGCAGTAGCTGATACGATTCGCTTTTAAACAAACCTATCGCAGACCGGTCCGACATGAAAAGGGTCCCGAACTTGAAGAACGCGCTGAGAGCCGCTGTCTCCAGTTTCGGAAGACCTGCCCCGGGTGCTTGTAACTGCTCCTGCGAATTGTGGTTCATGCTTAGGTTATCAGTTTGTTCAGGGATCGACATTGATCGTCGTTAGATTCGCTGGCATATCGAAGTTCAAGCGTGGTAACGCTAAAGATCACCGAGCCGGGACGACAATCTTGCAGACAGAAAACCCCGCACGCTTGTCTGGCTTAGCGTGCATCGCATTGAGATTCGGCGATCGCCTATTCTCTTGTTTTTGCCTTTGATGATTCGATTGTGTGGCGAACCGTATGATATATGCCGTGAATGAACCCGCTGTTGCCATCTTCAATTCGTTTGAGCACAGCAGAAAAGGGGTAGGTCGTCACCTGTACTTGATTACTGCGTACAGCATAGTCAGTTCCATATTCGTCCGTGACGACAGACCACTCCATGGCGAGATCTCGAACACATTTGTTGCCAAGATGCCCTCCGATTATCTCAACTACTTGAGCATCCGAGTAGTCGGATTGTTTATCATTTTGCCACAGCTCAAATGCTCTGTCGTAGTCTTCCAGTGTGAGTTCATTCGCATTGGGAAGATAGTGTTGAACAAATGTCGGGCCATCGTTTCCTAACGCTTGCAGACGCAAGAGCTCGTGCCCTGTGACAATTGCGATTTGTTGCTCTGATGTCACCGCCGTGGATTCTGTAGCGTGAACGGTCCCCTCAGGTGTGTTAATGCGGATTTCGTGCGCGTCTTCACTCGTGTTTTGACATCCAGTCATGGTCAGAAGCAAAATAAGGATTAAACGATACATTGGTCGCGCCGGATAACGTCAACGATCATCGAGTCCGGATGATAGATCGTCCATTCAAGAGCCACGCGCGCGAGCCGGACCGCACACACACACTGTATTGCTATTTCGTGTTTTAGGCATACTACCAATACGCCTTCGCCTGAAACTACCGAAAATGTTGGCATTCGTTCCAAGCAGTATCGTCGAATATACCCCCGAGGAACAACCAATGTTATCAGAGCTGCTTCCGTATCATGTCGTATCGATCAATTCCGGGCCCGAATCCGTTTTGAGTCACTTTGATGGTCCTGAAGCCAAGTTTCTCGTAGAACCCATATGTCAGTTGTGATGTGGCAAGTCGTTGTTCCAAGTGCGGGGACAATTCCTGCATCTGTTTCAGCCTGAACTCAGTCAGTTTACGCCCAATCCCATTCCGTTGCCAATCGCGATGGACCATTCCCCACGCCATTCCAACGTGATCCTCATCGTCTGAGACATAAAGACCTCCACAAGCAACGATGTCACCACCCAGTTCGACTACAGAGTAGGTGGGGCGCTCTGGTGCGTCCAACCAGTCCACGAATTCTTGGTACTCTTGTTCTGAAAAATAGTCCGGCTGATTTGATTCGAATATCTGTAGACACCTCTCACGGTCTAGCAGTTCGTACTCACGGATAATCAGAGGCAAAGTCAACGATGGATTCTTTCATTCTGCCTAGGCGAGCAATGCAATTAAGGGAGCCGGACAACGTTCGGGTCCACCGGGCCGCGGCGAACAGCCTTGATTTCAAAAAGCAACCAAGAGAAATGAACGCGAATCAGTTATTTGGCGTCTTCCAATTCAATTGTGCAGCCGGGAATCTGTTGCCCAATTCTGGCAGCCGTTTCCTTCGAACAGCAG
>CAYTPS010000200.1:7903-9429 GCA_964439245.1 uncultured Pirellulaceae bacterium
CAGTAAAGGTGCAACTTCTGCAATTGAGAAAAGCGAACCAAATAGGACACTAGCAATTCGGGATCCACACCGCGAATCGCGATCTGAGTAACATGAAAATGTTCAACCGGATTTGACCACAGTACCATCACGCGGACCTGAGTGCCTGACCGTCAGCTAAAGTGATTCCCCACGATGAATCCAGCCGCGCGAAGAGAATCAATTGTCATCTGTTCTGATCCCGGCAAACGTTGATACCACGAGTCTTCATTTTGGTTGGGCATCAGAAAACTCCCAGAATAGTGTTGAAGTATAAAGACGAAAACTCAGTGTCACAGGGCTGCACACATGATATCAACAATCATCGAGCCGCGATTCGGTGGGCTCCATAATATGCTCACACGATTTTGAGTGCCTATTTTAGCACGTCATAAATAAAAACTCCGATGCCGATGGCCATTATTACGGCACCAGCCAAGTGCATGGGAATGAAAAAGAAGGTGTGTGATGAGTTATTGATCACCAATCGCTCACCAGTCTCTTCATCAACGACAAAGCGATCCGTACGCCTCTTCATCGCAAAACCGATGCCAGATGAGACAAAACCACCAACTATAAGAGCAGCACCTATAGCCCAAAGGTGAGATGAGTAATATCCCTCGCCAAACTGCGAATCGAGAGCAAAGTTAAAAAGTAGGCATGAACCAAATGTGATGACTCCCACGAGGAAGCCGAGCCCAGACCAGATCACCATAGTTGCTCGCTGCGGTTGGAATTTACGGATTCAGAGATTAAGTCGCACAACCTAAACGAACACCTGACCGCGATGATCGACTTGCAAACAGCAAAACCCGCGCGGCCTGCGGCTCCGAGTGGATCGTACTGTTATCGTGAGACTACTGGTACTGGATAGGACTTGCCCACAGCCCGACGTCCTAGTTTCATTTTATCGCGAATTACCCACTGGGCAAACGTATTGCTGTTGGGGCCGGGCCAGTACGCGTATTTTTTAGTGAACGGGTAGTTCTCAGCGGAGGATTCGATTGTTTCAATGATAGCAAGGGCATCATCACCATCCCATAGTCCGCTTGATCTAGATGGCCCATTGCCCACGCCTTGGCAGGGCTTGAGTAAATTTTTGTGAAGGTGTCCCCAGCAAGTATCATTTTGATCAGCGTGCTGCCAAACTTCCCAACGATCGCAAGATTCATATTGCTCACCGTCGAAGCCGCGCACCACGAGGAGCCAATGGTGGTCAGCGAAGAAGCCGCTCCACCCAGGGATTCTCGCAGCTCGAATTTCAACCAACGTGTTAAGCATGATTCTTTTGGTTCGCGTTAAGCCGGATAACGTCAACGATCACTGGGGCCGCACCGGTCGACTTGCAAGCAAAAAACGCGTGGACCGCCGTCTTGAATTCATCGTTCTGTTGTCACGCGGATGCAGCATTGCGGTGTTTTTGAGCAAGCCAAATGTGTCTCAGCACGGGCAATACTAGCCCGACGAAAAAACCAAGGAATGATAAGGCAATTGAGTATCTTTCAGCC
>CAYTPS010000201.1:0-9427 GCA_964439245.1 uncultured Pirellulaceae bacterium
CCCTCTGAGCCCAAAAGCATGATCTGGAGATCGCAGACATTGGTCTGCACATCGGCGAACGGTTTGACACAATATCCGACCGAATTGAAGAACCGGAAACAGTCGTTGGTGCTGATCGAGCATTGCAGTTCCGTACGCAACTGAGTGTCACTGCTCAGACGAGTAATTAACGCTTGGTCGAACCAGCCGCCAGCCACCGGAGCGCTCCCGTCTTCTCCATCAGTTCCAACCGAAGCAAACTGGATCTGTTCAGGAGCAACTCCCGATTGAAGTAGTTCTTCCAGAACAACCGCCGTCAGCTGTAAGTTGCGTCCACCGGTGCCGGGTGAGTTGCTTAGTTGAACGGTTGGTTCCCCTCCAGTGATCAGCGCAGTCGGTTTGCGATCTCGCAAACAACTTGCCACATACTGCGCATATTGGCGGCCGATGTCGACGACGTTCGCACAGGCATCGATACCGGCACGATCAGGACATGCAATTTCAAAACCCGCCTGCCGAGCGGTGGCTATCGCCGCGTCAATGGCTGTCTGATTGTTGCCAACAAGAACATTGTCGACGGCTGATTGTTTCGATTTCGATATCGGTGTTTGTTGCAGAATTGTCGTTACTGACTGAGGAATTTGATCTTGGTCCAAGTAACGATGCAGAATCTCAGCTGCCACTTCGTTCTTCCTCGGCGCATCCATCACCGTTGGTCCGGACGACACCATGGCGAGGTTGTCACCGATCACGTCGCTGATGATCAAACCTATCATGGGGATTAGGGCACCACTGGGCTTCATCCGCGCCAACCCGCCTGCTTTGACTTCACTCAGACACTGCCGCACGGTATTGAGGCATCCAATGTCTGCTCCACTGTGGCTCAGAGCTTTTGAAACTGCGACAAGATCCTCTAAGGGGACCTTCGGTAGCTCAAGCAACGCCGACCCACCTCCCGAGATAAGCGTCAGACAAACATCGCCCGCTCGCAGATCTTTCACGATACTGGTAATGACCTCCGTTTGCCGAACGACTTTCTCGGTGGGAAAGTTGTAACCCGCCGCCCTGCATCCGACGACCTTCACCTCACCGCAGTCGATGACTCGATCGTCCGGCACGTTAACTTGTCCAGAAAATTCGATGGCCAGCTGTCTCACTTGGGTACCGATAGCCTTTTCGAGCCCCGCCGCCATTTTGCCCGAAGCCTTGCCCGCTCCCACGACTCGAATTCTTTTTGCCTCTGTCAACGAAACCACATGCTGCCCGATGTTCAATGTGCGCGTTGGCACATCAACACGACAAACGCTTTCCACGAGAGCCGCTGCGTCTGCTGAGGTCAAAGCGCTCCGAACGATCGCGGAAAGCGGCCCGCTTAATTCCTTCGAATCAGTTATCACCATCTAGTCCTCTCAGGTTGCGCGGTCGATCTGGCGCAGACGTATTTTCGATCATCTTAGGTCACGTTCGGACAGCACGCCATGCGTCGTGACACCGGTACTTTTCGTGCAAGCAACCAAATTTCATGCTGAGCTAGGGCACCAAGCCTTCAAGCCGGTTGCCTGCTACAATGGAAATAGTTTCAGTTCTCCTTTCTCTCAATCCTGCCCTTCATGACCGGAAACTTATTCAAAAAAACTGCACTCGCGATGTTTGTGACGCTGTCCGTGGGAGCCTCGATGGTCCACGCGCAGTCCGAGACTCCAGCTGAGTTACCCGTTGAACCGCTCAGTTGGAGCGGCACCTTGAAATCAGAAGACGTGACCGAAAGTAGCGGCCTTGCGCGGTCTTCAAAAACTCCTGATGCATTTTGGACAATGAATGACTCGGGAAACGGAATCGATTTGTTTCTGTTTGACAATCTTGGCGACTCACTCGCGCGATGCGAACTCAAGGGTGCGCGCAACATTGACTGGGAGGCGATGAGCACCTGGAAATCTGGAGAGGATCATTTTCTTGTGGTAGCCGACACGGGCGACAACCTTCGGCGACGATCAGAATACCGCATCTATTTTGCGAAAGAGCCCAAAGTCAAATCGGGCAAGAAAAAGGTCTACAAGAAATCAGAACCTGCTGTTGGCGTATACTTCCGTTTTGACGCCGGCGCGATGAACTGCGAGGCCATGGGAATCCCGCCGGGCACCAACGACGTTTTCTTTGTCGAGAAACAATTTGCCGAAGCAAACATGCAAAATGCTCCTGCCATTTTTCGTTTACGTCTACCAGTCGAAGACCTTAAAACGAAACTCGCACAGAAGCGTAAGGTGCGGGCCGGTCGCCTGCCGGACGTTGTGGTCGCCGAGAAGGTTGGCGAGTTACCCTTTTATGGCGTTACAGGAATGGCGTTTTCACCTGATGGCAAACGAGTCGTGATAAGGAATTATCTCGAGATGCGCCTGTTTGAAAAACTGGCGGCCGAAGGTGATGAGCAATCGTCTCAAGACTGGGCGGACATTTTTAAAAGCCAAAAGGCGGTTGTGCTGCCCATGCCGCTGCAGAAGCAGGGTGAGGCGATTTGTTTTTCGGCAGACAGCCAAAGTGTTTACGTGACTAGCGAATCCGCGAAACAACCGATCTGGAAAATCAACATCGATGGACTGAGAATACAGATGCTGGACGAAGATTAATCGGACGAACAATCGCCTATATTGGTTGAGAGAGAAAATCAGGGGCTACTGGAGAGAAGAGATGCAAGAGTTACTGAAACACGCAGACCGACTTGACGATCAGCAAGATGCGATGCTGGCCACAATAACTCGTTTGTGCGAGATCAATTCGGGCACACTGAATCTGGCCGGAGTCGAGCGCGTGTCCAGCGAGCTAGTCAAGCTCTTCGAACCTTTGGGCGGTGACCTTGAGTTGATCGATACCAATCCTTGGACGGTTGTTGGTGATGACGGAAAACGCACAGAGCAACAGTTGGGTAAAATCATCCACATTATCAAGTATCCAGATGCCGCTAAAAAAGTGATGCTGTGTATCCACTGCGACACGGTCTATGGAGTCGACAATGATTTTCAAAAATGCCAGATGACTGCGGGAGGCCAATTGAATGGTCCCGGCGTGGCCGATGCGAAAGGCGGATTAATCGTAATGCTCGAAGCGCTCAAAACGTTGGAGGCCAGCGATCTTGCAGGCAAGATCGGCTGGGAGGTGATCATCAACCCTGACGAGGAGATCGGTTCGCCCGGCAGTTCGTCTTTTCTTCGTGCGCGAGCCGGAGGCTGCGATTTTGGTCTCCTTTTTGAACCCGCGCTTCCCGGCGGCGGTTTAGTTTCATGGCGCAAGGGCAGCGGCAATTTCACGTTTGTCGTTCGAGGAAAATCTGCTCACTCAGGAAGGGATTTTTCATCGGGACGAAATGCCATCGTCGCCCTGGCGCGGCTGATGGACGAAATCGATCAGCTGAACATCGAACCTGACGTTACCTACAACGTTGGACGGATTACAGGCGGTGGCGCAGTCAACATTGTTCCCGAATTAGCGGTAGGGCGGGTCAACGTGCGCGTCTGCAATTTAGAGCAGCAATCGGGGGTCGAAATTGATTTTGCAGACCTTGTGGAAAAGTACAATCAACTTGACGGAATCAGCGTCGAACTGACCGGCGGTTTCTCGTCACCTCCCAAAGCGTTGGAGGACAACGTGAAACCACTACAACACCGAATTGCCAGATGCGCCCAAGTGTTGGGCATCGACATCACATGGCAGGGAACTGGAGGCGCATGTGACGGCAATAAATTTGCCAGTGCCGGGCTGCCCAATATCGATACGCTGGGCCCTTGCGGAGGGCACATTCACAGTATGCACGAGTTTCTAATTCCTGAAAGTCTCGTGCCCCGTGCAAAACTTGCCAGTCTGATTTTGCTGAGCTATGCCGCTGAAGCGTAAGCCTGAAACGCGTAACTCGGATTAGTGACAAAATTGTCAGATTGCTTGTACGGGTTATGCTAATCAATCAGCCTCTGAGTGCCGGAACAGCTCTTAAAACACATGTTTTGCCACAGTATTCCCCCAAAACCGGCAGTGAAAAGCTAACTTCCAGTAATCTCCCTCCTCAAGCCTCCATTTCTCCGGAAGCGCAACTGACATTCAATTACTTTGTTCCCGGTTCTCACCGAAGCGGAAGAAAGTTCCAGTTTGCTGCCGCATCACCATGATCAAGAAACCAAGAAAAATCGAAAACCTAATCGTCCTTCTGGTTGCCGTTTCTGCGATCGTAATTTGGACCTACCAATTGACCCCGCGTGAGTACACGATTCTTCCCAGCGGCGATTGGAAAACGTCAACAGTAGATGATCATCATGATGGTGGAAATTCGCAGGCTCGAAATGAGTCCACGGACAGCGAATTCGCCTACCGTTATGAAATTCGCGACGGCAAAACAAACCCGTTCGCACTCTTGATGCTCGAACCGCCCGAGAAGGGTAAGCTGTTTGACTGGCGGTGGACTGAAACAATCTCAATCACAGCGTATATCGAAGGTAAGGAAAGCGAAAATTACCGACTACAATTAAGGAATCGCGAGGAAGAAATTTTCGTGCCCGAAGACTCACTCTCGCGAAAATATAACGAGGTATGTCTAAACCTGACCGATTCTCCCACAACGCAAACTTTCTCACTCGATCAGTTTTATGTGCCTGGTTGGTGGACAGGGCGTATGACGATCACCAGAGCAAACACTAGACCAAATTTTGACAACATTGAGTGGATTGAATTTAACACTGCCAACGTGCCAAAGTACGGAGAATGTCGCGTGGTAATCAAGGAGATCAAGGTCTCTGGCAAGTGGATTCCCGCAGGCATCTTTTACAAAAGTATCTTGGGCGTGTGGCTGGGGTTTGGAAGCTTGGTCGCGCTTTGGCAAATCTTTCGGTTGCGGAAAGAGCTAACGGAAAGTGCGTCGATGGAGTTGAGCTTGCAGCAGCAAAAGGCCGAACTGGCGGAACTGGCGGAACTGGCTACCCTCGACCCGCTAACGCAATTGTTCAATCGCCGCGGCTTACGTTCGCATACCACGCTTGCAATGAAAGACCTACGTCAAACTGGAACTACATTCAGTCTGATCATGTTTGACATTGATAACTTTAAAGCACTCAATGACCAAAACGGGCACACCTACGGTGACAAGGTCTTGCAACATGTCGCGTTGATCGCAAGCGAGATTTTGACTGTCGACGAACCTGTTGCGAGGTGGGGCGGTGAAGAATTTCTGGTCGTCTGCAGAAACAGCAAACTGCCTCGGGCATGCAAATTAGCCGAAGAGATTCGCGAACGGATTGAACGAGAAGTGGAAATCACTTGTAGCTTCGGGGTCTGTGAAGTCGGCGCAAATTCAGAATTTGGCGAAGCCCTCGACGTTGTTGATGAGTGCCTGTATCAGGCAAAACGATCTGGAAAGAACTGCATTAAAGATGCAACGATTGTCTCTCAATCAACACCGATGACGGAAACTGTTTTGAACTAGTTTCTCGATCGATTCTTACAACGAAGCGCCGCTTCCTTATCGCCAAATGGTCTTCGAAGGATTCGGCGGTAGTACAACTTTATCAGGTCTCGACTCACCTGCGCCGTCACTACCGGGAAGATCAATCGATTGTCGGCCGGCGGCAACTCGACGGCTCGAACGGCTGTTCTTCATCTGCTTGGCATACCACCCTTGGTTGACTGGAAGGTTTGCGACAGATTCTGCAGGACCATTGTTGACGCCTCTGGCAAGTCGCGGATCAGGTTCAACAAATCTCTGATCTGGAGTCGTCGATCGAGCCGAAGGTACTCCAGCTGTCGGTTCATTTGAACCGCCCGGTTTGGCTGCCAACATTGGCGGTGTCGCAGTTTCTCCGGCAGCCCCAGACCTGACCCAGTCCATCCATGCCAATTGGAGTTCTGATAGATCTTTGTATCCGTAGTGGCGATCGGTCGCATTATCCCAAGCCGCCAATTCAATGCCTGGTCTTTCGATACTCATTCCCGTACTTAAATAGTCCAAGAAATGCCGGCGCCCTTTTTGTTGAATTAGGAATTTTGCCAAACTGTAACCCTGTGCATACAACGGCAAAATATCATGTGGATAATTCTTCATGGTAAACATTCGGTTGAACGGAATGCCACGCGATGGTGTTCCCCCCAAGAAGCTGATTAGCATGTCGTGGTTTTTCGCGCGCTCGCTAACGTGCTCGACCGTCGTACAAGCTCCCTCGTCCGCCCAACGCGGAAGGGGGCGACCAAAATGTGTGGCAAAAATGGTGTGCGTGATCTCGTGAGGGAGCACGGCGTCAAGCAACCGTTCTGGCGAGCCGAAAATCTTCATCTGCCAACCGGTCGGGTAGCCACGGCCACCTTGCGGAGGCACCATGAACGCAAAACTGGTCTCGCCTCCAGCGTGCATTCCGATCTCAACGGTGATCGGGCAACGCTCCTGCCAAGGCTTAATTTCATATCCCAGCCACTCCAAAGATAGCTCTCTACGAAAACGCTCAGCCTCGTTGGCAATCCGACGGGCAAAAGAAGCGTCTTCTGCGTAGACGACAAAATTCTGTGAAGCGACTGGTGCCACACGCTGAAACGCAACCGCTGGTGTGGTCCATTGCCCCAACATTGCCAACGCAGCGCACATCATCAGAAATGTACGGCATACATGAATTGGGAATCGCATGGTGAATCCTTCCGTGGATCATGGTTGGCTCTGACACTTAAAAAAGTGTTCAGCGGCAAATCGGACAACCTTCATGGTCGCCGCAAAACTTCAAACTGTGTCACACTGCGTTACCGCAGAAGATCCACCCAAGGCCTTTGGGTGGTCGGCTGTTTACGATAGCGCTAATGGAAAGGTTCACCAAAAAATGAGTTGCTGAACAATTTCTGTGGCGATCAAAACTTATCTCATTTATCCTTGATAACAAAGACGGATTTTACTGCGGACATCAGCGGTGCCACTGCTAGCGGCAGCATAGCCCATCGCGCTGGCAAACGACATTGTCGGAGGAAATGATGAATAGCAAACCTGAATCTCGCTGCTGTCGGAGTACGACATTTACTCTTATTATCTTTGCAGTACTTCTGTTGACGGGGGCACCGACTTCCCGTGCGTTTCAGCATCAGACACCTTTTCCTGTTAGCAAGATCAAGAAGACGATTCGCAGCCTGCGCCCGTTGCACGAAAAACTGGGGAAGCCTAAGCCCGGGGAGTGGCTCGACAATCACAAAGAGCCAGGACAAACGTTTTCTCAATACGTTTCCCAAAAACCGAATGTACTCGAGCCTCGACGCAACAAGCTTTATATCCAGCCAATCGGTCAGTTCGGCGACGAGCAAAACAAGATTATCCAAGCAACGCGCGAGTACATGTCGCTTTACTTTCAATGTGAGGCTGTCGTTCTCGAGCCGATCGATGAATCGGTGATTCCCGACGCGGCCAAGCGCGTTCATCCTCAATGGAAAGTCAAGCAATGGCTGACATCAACTATTCTGGAAGACATTCTCGCACCGCGTCTTCCCGATGACGCGTTTGCTTCTATTGCCATGACCAACACTGATTTATGGCCCGGTGAGGGGTGGAATTTTGTGTTTGGTTACGCTTCCTATCGCGACCGAGTCGGTGTTTGGTCATTGAACCGATTGGGTGATCCGGAGAAAGATGCCGCGAGTTACCAACGCTGTCTTCATCGAACATTGAAGCTGGCTACCCACGAAACGGGACATATGTTCTCAATCAAGCACTGCAAAAAATACCGCTGCAATATGCAGGGCAGCAACCATCAAGAGGAAGCCGACAGCCAACCGCTAGCCATGTGTCCGGAATGTCACGCCAAAATCTTGTACGCAACTGGCTGCCATCCGGAAACCCGATTCGAACAGCTTGCCGAATTCTGCGACAATCACGATATGATCGAAGAAGCGGCCTACTTTCGCAAAGCGTTGAAAGCGATTCAGAAAAAGAAATCAAAGAAACAATAGTACTCTCTTGAAGCCGGATTCGACCTACCACAACAGCCACTGGCTCTTGTCATGCAGCCACTCGGGCAACGCCTTTAACTCTTCGTCATTTGGTGGACCCGTCAGCCTCACCGGACCGTCTTTGGTCATCGCAACGGTGTGTTCGAAATGAGCGCTGGGCTTTTTGTCTGCAGTGATCGTCGTCCAGCCATCTTCTAATTCGATCAAGTCACTGACACCGGCGTTAATCATCGGCTCGATTGCCAGCACAACTCCCGGCCGCAGATCAAAGTCACCTTTTTCAGCCCACTCTTTGGAGTAGTAGTTTGGCACCTGCGGAGATTCGTGCAGATTCTGACCAATTCCATGCCCGACCATATCCTCGACCACAGAAAATCCATGGCCATGGACATAGTCTTGCATCTCTTTGGCAATTTCGCTCCAGAGTGACTTGCTGGCCATTAAATCAATTGCCAAATCAAGCGTTCCCTTGGTGACCTTAAGCAATTTCTGACACTGGGACGATACCTTGCCAACGGCATGGGTCACAGCCGCATCGCCGCACCAATTGCTGATACGACAACCTGTGTCAACGCTGAGAATGTCACCTTCCTTCAGCTTCCGCTGATTCGGAATGCCGTGGACGACTTCTTCGTTAACCGACATACAAGTCACCGCAGGAAACGGTGGCCGATCGGCGGCGCCGCCATAACCTAAAAACAATGGCTCGGCATCGTAATGCACAAACATGTCCACATACGCGTTGTCTATCTCGGCGGTGGTCATGCCAGGCTGAATTAACTTTGCACCAGCTTGATGCGCTTGCCATACGATCAATCCGGCCGCTCGCATTTTGCGAATCTCGCGCGGCGAACGGAGAACACGCTTCACTCCATCGGTAGACATTGAACTTCCCTGTTGGACTAGTTAATTTTTACAGCTCGGTTCACGGCTGGGAGCTTTGCGGCACTGAAACTCGCCGGGCAGCTTTTGTATTTTATCTGAGAAAAGCCAGCCCGTGGCAGGTTGAAAACCTGCCTTACAAAAACGACATCTAACCTTTTTTCGGTTTGTAGACTTCAGTCGCTGTTCCGTAGAACACCTCTGCCGCGTTCATGACCGTTTCGGACAATGTTGGATGAGCGTGAATTGTTTCGGTAATATCATCGGCGACGCAGCCCATCTCGATCGCCAAAACGGCCTCAGCGATCAACTCCCCGGCGCCTGAGCCAACGATTCCGCACCCCAACAATCGTCCAGTTTCCGGTTCTACCAACCATTTGGTCATTCCATCGGTTATGTTCAACGCTTGAGCGCGGCCGCTGGCAGCCCACGGATAGCTCACCACATCAACTTTGATGTTTTGCTCTTTGGCCTCGTCCGCGGTCAACCCTGCCCATGCGATTTCAGGATCGGTAAATACAACCGCTGGAATCGCCCGCCGGTCAAATGTTGAAGCGTGTTGCAAAATGACTTCGACGGCATGACGCCCTTCGTGGTTGGCTTTGTGAGCCAGCAT
>CAYTPS010000202.1:0-9427 GCA_964439245.1 uncultured Pirellulaceae bacterium
GAGTCGCCCAGAACTCGTCGGCCAGCTCTTTTGATTTGAGCATCAGTGCCTCTTCCGCCGTCGCGGTTAACCGAATCCCATTTTCGGGTCTTTGGTCAAGAGTGAACCGCTGGTGGAGTTCATCGTTGTGATCCACTTCAACCGGTTCAACCCTCGGTTCGATGTCGTACTTGATACCTTGGACATCTTGAGCATTGATTTCGATGCGGCAGTCACCTGTACTTTCGGTCAGGTCCAATTGATATGTCAATTGGTTGCCGGAGCGAGTCAGGTTGACATCGTATCCGATCACAATCCGATGAACTTTCTTTGGAGCTAGTGGGAAGACTTTAGCATTGAACACGCCAGCACCCGACCATTCGACCAAAGCCGGGTCGACACGGCGGCGAACCGTTTCGCGAAAAGCGTAAGCCGCCTGTTCGCGTGGGACCATCCGCGCCTCTTTCACGTTTCGCCATACGTCGTTGCGTGATTTGCTGATCGCGGCGGGTGTGAAAGAAACGAATTGCGTCCCATTGTTGACGAACTCACGTCTCGCCAATTGGCGCTGCGGTGTCAGTTCGTTGGCACTTTCTCCAAAGGCGAAATAGTACAGCGACGAATCTTCGGGCAGACGCAGTTTAAAATTTCCTTCCAATTGGCGATCGCGGTCGTTGTAGTACAGGTAGTCGATCAAAACGCGGGCTCGGAACCCGTCGACTTGCACGTTGACCTGCATGCCGGTCAGATCAAGTTCTTCTTTGTCTCCCACCATTAAACGCGTGGTATTGGGAATCGCTTTGACACGCTTCCAAGTCTTGATCGCCTTTTTATTTTTCTTTTTATCGGCCAATTTAGGTTTGGCCGGTCGAAGCTTTCGGTCGTCATCTTGGCCCTGCTTTTCGTCTTCTTCCCGACTTTCATTCGCATTTCGCCGAAGATAATCTGCATCAAGCTTTCTTAGCTTCGCCAGAATTTCTGGATTTGTAACCTCATAGCTATCGACTTTATCTCTTTTTGAATCGGCAGTCCTGATCGGTGTCCAGCGACCTCTCGACTCTAGTCCAAGCGATTCATTCGCATCGGCCTTCTCAAACCTATCTGCCCCCCTTTGTGACATCGCTTGGAACCGCAGATCTAGCAAATCATCTACGGGTTGGTCAGCGCCGCCACCTCCCAATCCTCCACCCACCATCATCCCCGTCATCCCATACATGGCATGAGGTAACTCTTCCTGATCTCCGTCAGTGACCTCGAGAGAATCGGACAGCGACATCGAACTCGAACGACTCAATCGATCAAGACCTCCAACGGGCACCCCTGAAGCCTCCCGAGCCTGAGCTATGTCACTCCTATATGAACGCTCTTCTCGAATAGATTCTTGCTTTGCTGCCTCCAGTTCTTTCTCTGCTTCTTCAAGAACGTTCTGGCGTTGAACGATATTTAACTCAAGCTTTATCGGAGCGGCAGGCTGCGGAGCAGATTCAGCCAAAACACCTTCACGTCCTCGATCTGCACCCAGGTCTGACTCATCTAGATCAATCGATGCAGCAAAATCACCTTCAGCAATAGACGAGTCATCAAATCTGGAAGATGACATGACATCTGCTTGCTTCACACTTGCCGCCGTTTTCGCACCAGAAGCTTTATCGTGAGACATGGCATCTGTGTGAGCAGCTTGCCGTACAGAGTGGTTTTCAGGATTGGATAGAAAAACCCCGCCTCCGATCAACACCGTTCCAATTGCCGCAGCCAGTAACCAACGGCCCCACGGGCGCGATGAAGTTACATCGCGATCTTTTCCAGCACGTTCCAAAACAGCCGAGTCTTCGCAAGTTTCACTGACACCGGTTTGAGCCGCTGATTCAATCGCCGACTTTTGCTCGGCAGAAAGCTCTAGCGGTTGCTCGTCTGCAAACGCACTTTCGAGTGCCCCGATTGTCGACCGGATCTCATCCACCAAAACAGCCAATTCGGGCGATTGGGCCAATGTCTGCTCAACCTCTCGGGCATCGTCAGCCGACAGTTCGCCCATCGCGTAAGCGGTTAGTTGGGGATCATTTTTTGGATCGTTCATCGATTCGTTTTCTTCTATCATCGAAACACCTGTGTATTGTTGGGCCGCGTTTTTTGGAAAGTTCAACTCGGTCGTCAAGCCGAATTGAAATCCACCATTTGCTTGCGCAGTTTTCCGATGGCCGTATGGAGGATCACGCCGACGTTAGTGACCGTCAGCCCTGTCACTTCAGCGATCTGCCGGTAGGACAATCCGCCGTTAAATTTCAGCCGCAGAATCTCTTGTTGCCGATCGGGCAGCAGCGCAACGTGCTGGAGCAGTCCAGCGGCAGCTTCCTTTTTCACCAGTTGCCCTTGAGCATCAGGCGACGCGTCGGGGCGCTCCTCCAGCTGGTAGTCGGGTGACGGTTTCATTCGACTCTCCTTCCGCTTAATATCGATGGCGCGATTGCGGCAAACGGTAAACAGCCACTTAACCAACTTCGGACGCATCTCATCTTGATCTTGGCGACAGAGTTTCAGGAACGTGTCCTGCACAATGTCGCGCGCTGTATCGATATCGTGAACGAAGTGATGTGCGTAGCGCAGCAGCGCACCTTGGTGCTCGGCCATCGCAGCCTTAATCCAGTCATCGCCCTCGGTGCGAGAATTCTCGGCCGAGGAATCGCTCTGTTGGTTCATGAATCGTTCCGTTTGTTTCGCGGTTCAGATACGGTGACGGACGAAATCGAGGTTTATTAAGAGAGTTTTCAAAATTTTTCTCACAGGCTCCTCCCAGAGAAGAACAAACTCGCCAACGGGCAGTTTGCCTGTATAATACCAACATTCAAACCCATCAGTGCAACTGCCAAAAGCATGTCCAAACGCCTCTCCGTCGTTATCTCGCAAAGCCCCAGCAAGAATCCCGTGAAACGGAAACTGGAGGAAGACGTCGTCGCGGCGCTGTTGTTCGAAAGCGGCATTGATGTCACTGTCGTTCCAAATCTCTACGACATCAAACCAGACAGCACATCTATGCTGGCCCTCAATTCAATTGGTGGCAACGTCGTGGTGTGTTCGTGGCTGTTCGAACGGGCCGCACATTGGGTGCTGGACCGTTTTGGCGTGATGGGACAGGTGGGAGCCGTTCTTCTGGCCAACGACGATGAGGAAGAATTCGAAGAGGACGCCGACGATTCATCGCTCGACGATAAGCCGGTCGTGAATGACAATCGTCAAATCCCCAACCGAAAAATTTACTGCTTAGATTTCAAATCGTCTACCAAAGCCGATGACTTCATCGACGAAGTCAAACGCATTCATGCCGAAAACGCGGTCAACGTAGTCACACTCGGCGATGTCGTCGGTGGTAGCGGTTCTTTACCGATCGCATCGGCTCCTGTGCAGCCAGACGAACCATCTGCCGACAGCGAATCAGGGCAGGTCAACCGGATCGAGGAATCTGGCGGACGGCGTTGGTATCCGGTCATCGACTATAACCGCTGTACGAATTGCATGGAGTGCATCGACTTCTGTTTGTTCGGCGTCTACGGTGTTGATCGCATTGATACGATTCTTGTTGAACAACCAGATAACTGCCGCAAAGGTTGTCCGGCATGCAGTCGCGTCTGTCCAGAAAACGCGATCATGTTTCCGCAGCACAAGACACCGGCAATTGCCGGATCCAACGATGCGGCCGCCAGTATGAAGATTGATCTATCGCAACTGTTCGGTGCCCCAGCGTCGGGCAAGTCGGCGGAAGAGGTCGCAGCGATGGAGCGCGACGAACAACTGTTGTTGGCCGGGCGCGACGCCGTCGGCATGACCGGTTCGCTGCCCAAACGATCCACTGGTCGAACCGAAGAAGCAAAAGATAAACTTGACGACTTGGTCGATCAGCTGAACGACTTGGATCTGTAGCCGAAGAATCGTGGGACCTATGACACCAACCCTTTGGTCACCATCATGAACACGTCTTCGAGATTGGGTTCCTTGCGACCAAAATTGCGTACCTCGACTTCGCTGGCAATCAACTGCTTCAATAACTCTGATGGATTGTAATCCGAAGAGTTGAACTCGATCGTGATCTTGGCCCCATCGACCTGCACATCTCGCACGTCGGGGTTACTGCGAATGATGGACAGACCTTTGTCCAACCCATCTCCAAAATTTGCCTCAACGACCTGATTGCCACGAATTTTCTGATAGACCTCATCCATCGGACCGTGCATCAGCAGCTGACCGCGTTCGATAATTCCGATCGAAGTGCAGCAATCGGCCAGCTCGGTCAAAATGTGGCTGGAGATCAAAATGGTTTTGCCCATTCGTCTCAGCTCTTTAAGCAACGCCTTGACTTCCACTCGCGCGCGTGGATCGAGGCCACTGGCCGGTTCATCCAAAATCAGCACCGGCGGATCGTGCACTAGCGTTTTTGCGAGACACAAGCGCTGCTTCATACCGCGAGACAGTCCGTTGACAAAATCGTCTCGTTTGTAAGTCAGGTCTAACAATTCCAACACGTCGGCGATTACTCTTTTGCGTTGCGTTCGGCCTATTTGATACGCCACAGCAAAGAAGTCCAAAAACTCCCAGACTTTCATGCCGTCATAGACACCAAACGCGTCGGGCATGTAACCAACGCTGCGTCGAACATCCATGGGCTCTCGGGAAACGCTGAAGCCATTGACGGTTCCTTCGCCACGCGTCGCTCTCAATAGGGTCGCCAGAAATCGAATGCTGGTACTTTTCCCGGCGCCGTTGGGGCCAATAAAACCAAACATCTCGCCTTCTTCAATTTTCAAGTCCAGCGACTGGACGGCTGTGAAATCGCCGTAGTCTTTTCCGAAACCGTTTAGTTCAATCATAAATTGCTGTCAAAAAGGGTACGCTGGTTGAGTTGTTCAATCATGGTTCTTCGGCGCTAAACGTTTCTACGCCAATGGCACTACCATCGTCGATCACCCGTCTTGCAGACAGGAAATCTAGAATCGAGTTCTTGTCGGGACGCGCGGGAGGAAGTGTGGCCGGCTTGAGGTGAGCCAACACTAAAGTCTGTTGGCGGATCTGCGTGGACGCAGGAATAAAGTGACTGTCGCCGACTTGATCATTGCAGTAGCCCAGCAGCCGCACCTCACCTTTGCCCAAACTCAGATTCTCGACCACGGACTTTAACAGTTTATACGCACTGATATTTGCCAAAGCGTCCGCTTCTGTATTTTGAGCATCCTCAGTGTTCGTCTGAACCGGTTCTGTCCACAGGCCAATAAACTCGTCGCGCAGGCATGGCCGCAACTGCACCGTCTTGGGAGCTGGGCCCTCCCAGTCGCCCAACAAGTTCATGTGATAGCCTCCCGATTCGTCGCGTCCGACGACCGCTGCTGACGCTAACGCTATTTGCGTCCCGTTTATAATCTTCATGGGTTTTGAAAAATCCAAAGCTTGCCCCTCCTTGGAGCCACCTGTTTGACCGGTCAACTCAAAACTACCACCGGCATCGAACAAACATTCGGCATGCATCATACGCGTCGAATTGGATTGGATCAGAAAATTTTCCAAGTGATTCTCAATAGATTGATGCAGCGTCACGTGATTATTCGTCTTTTCCTTTTTTCCACCTCCTGCAGGAAACGGCAAGGCGATCCCCGACGCATTATCCAACTCGACATCGTATTTCGTTGAAAGCGACGTGTACAACGCGGAATACTGAGTCAAATGTCCTCGATTGTAATCCGGCTGAAGTTCCAACAGTCCAATTTGGCTGTTGCTGCGTACAAAACCAATGTCAAGTGACGCCATCCTGACCACCGCCAGCGCGCCGCCGATTGCAATGAAAGGAATTGCGAACCACGCCCACTCAACTTTGCCAATCACTTTGAACAACAGCCAGTTCACCGGCACAAGCACCAACAAATAGACGCTCAACATCTTCAATACCAAACCAGCCGACGGAGGTGTGATGCCGGCAGCGTCTTTCAACGTCGATCGAGCAGCATTGGCAATGGTCGAGTTGTCGGACCATCCTGCAACGCCCGAGTTTGGATTCTCGTTGAAGCCACCAAAGAGTCGAGTATTCTCGGGGTCCTGTTGTGGTTTACCTTTTACCGGTGGAAGTTCGACCAAACCGATGGGACCAAGTCTTCTTGCCGGAAAACGGACTTCATCAGCATTTTCCTGAACGATGACGTTCTCTTGCTGGTCGGATGGTGTTGTTCCACCGTCTCCAAGGATTCCCAAATCTCGACTGACAAACCGTAGCGTCGAACCAATCAACGGATCAAAAATTGATGTCCTATCATCGGCCCAGCGGAACGTAAGTTCATCATCCTCCCCCCGGCCAAATTGTCGTCTCGGTCGGCGCAACAACGCACCGCTAAAGAAAGAATGAAAGCTTGGCCACGACTTGATCCGAGGTTCCGCCAATGAAAATGCCGTCGCCACAACGCGCCCTCGTCCTAGAGTCCGTTCTACGACCAACTCTCCAGTCCCGTCCACATACCGAGCATCAACGTGAGGCAACAACTCGATACCAACCAGCGGGTTTCCATCGGTGATCGTCAAGTGGCGCTTGACAGATGAATTTTTGGCGTTGGGAATCGACCAATTCTCGTTCAGTGACACAAATTGATCTTTTTCGATCTCGGTACGCTCGGCGGACTGAGCCGGTAAATACTCGGCAAGAAAACTGTTCTCCAACTTACTCAAGCAATCTGGGCCGCTAAGAATTAGTTGCCCGCCAAAATGCAGCCAATCCAACAAAGCCTGTTGTTGATCGACATCGAGGCTGGCGGGATCAAGGTCGTCCCAAATCACATAGGCAATCGTTGTCCATTGCAATGCATTCGGTGGCAGCGGAATGGGATTTTCGGGCTCATTGCTGACGACAAAGTAAAACTCTGTTGCCGCGCTGGTCGAAACTGGACTCGTATCTTTGATGGCAACGGAATCAGTCAGATTAAGGTATTTCATTTTTTGCTGCCGGTTGGTCAGCAAAACCATGTGATACTGAAACCCTTTCATCACTCGATTCACGCACATCGGCGTCTCGTACAGTGGAGTCCCACCTGCGGCGGGTAAGAGATCCAATTGCACACTGGCCTGACCTGCATTGGCGCGAGGCACCAACCACGCCGAGGACTGAAGATACTTCCATTGGCCCTTGGTCAGTGCGAATGGCCGCGCAGTGGCAAAAGTAAATCGAGTTCCCGGAACCTCAGCCGGTTGTCCTGAAACCACATTGGTCGCATCAAGGCGGCCCTGAACATTAAAGTGGTTGGCGCGGACGGGTGTTGATGTGGCTACCCAATGGCCCACCTTCGTTCGATTGCGACGGAGGAAGCTGCGTGCATCCATTGCCGCTCGTTCTTCCTTGGTCATCTCCTCGAGGTCTTCGAGCGATAGTGTCTCAAGATCCGGAAAGTTTCCCGGTAGGATGGGCGTCCCAGGCGATTCGTAGTCTGGCTTGGGTTTCTTCTTCTCCGCTTTCTTCTTTTTCTCGGCGGTGGCATCCTCTTCTTGGCGGCAACCTCCGCAACCTGCTGTCGAGATGACGCCCAAGCAAAGACAGAAGATCAACAAGCAGACAACGGATCGTTTCATGAATTGCCGTGAAAAAGATGAGAACAACGACTTGTCGGCAGCACCGCCACTACACCGCTAGTTTAGCAGCTTTGAGAGTGTTCTCCAAAAGAATCGTCACGGTAAGCGGACCGACGCCGCCGGGTACCGGCGTAATAGCGCCTGCGATTTCGAGCGCCGCGTCAAAATCAACGTCTCCTACCAATCCATCGTCGGTGCGGTTAATCCCGACGTCAATGACAGCAGCTCCCGGTTTGATCATGTCGGCGGTGACAAATTTTGGCCGACCGATTGCGGCAACCAAGACATCAGCTGCCGCCGCGACCTCTGCCAAATCTTTAGTGCGGCTATGGCATAGCGTTACCGTTGCGTTGGCCATTTCTGGTCCAAGAGCCGAATCCTTTTGCGCCAACATCATCGCCATCGGCTTGCCAACAATATCGCTGCGACCGATCACACAAACGGATGTGCCGGTGGTCTTAATTCCCGAGCGGCAAAGCATATGGACGATTCCAAACGGCGTGCAAGGAAGAAAACGTGGACGTCCCTGCGACAGCAGGCCAACGTTCTCTGGATGAAATGCGTCTACGTCCTTCGCTGGGCTGATCGCATCAAGCACTTTCAAAGAATCAATCTGCTTCGGCAGAGGCAGCTGAACGAGAATCCCGCTGACCGATGGATCGCAATTTAGCTCGTCAACCAGTTTCAACAGATCTTCAGTGGTCGAGTCACCATCGATCCGCATCAGATCGCTATCAATGCCAACACGTTTGCACGCCAGCTTCTTGTTTTTCACGTAGACTTGGCTGGCAGGATCTTCGCCCACCAAAACCGCAACCAGCTTCGGAGGCGCATTGCCAGCTTCCACAAAATCAGTGACCTGTTGTTTGATTTCTTGCTGTATGTCACGGGAAATCTGTTTCCCGTCGATGATGGTGGCCGTCAAAGCTGAGCTCCTGATGAATTTGAAAGCTTTAAATTACCACGTTTTGCTGATCAATTCATGGGCCCTAGAAAATCAGCCAGACTATTTCCATTTTTTCCCAACCTTCGCGCGAACTATCGAGGGCCACAGTCGTCTATCCCTTCGAATAAGTGACGAAATCCTAACCAACTAACGAGATATTTCCTTCGATGAGTTTTATACAGTCAAGCCTCAAAATTGAATCGCAACGATTCAATCTATATCAAGAGTTATCTCTTGATCGCGGGGAGAATCCGCGCTGACGCTTGGCCATAGTATCAACTCTCAAAGCCCGCGTCACTTGATTGATAGCGGGTTTTTTTGTGGCCTGATTTGAGTTCGCGCGGCGAGAAGGAACGATAAATGCTGAATTTGGTTCGGTAGCTTAGACGGCAAAGCGATCGGTTGAAGCCCGATAGACGAGGGTTCGAGCACCTCCCGAACCACTCATTTTGCCCTGCAAGTGTATTGGATGCATGACTGCCTTCGAAGCAGTTGGACGAGGTTCGATTCCTCGGTGGGGTACTAAGACGATTTCACACGATCAACAAAACCAATGACGAAAGCAAGACGATGACACAATCTCGATTCAAACGCACCGCGATGTTCCTTTTGGGGTCGTGGTGTCAACGGTAGCACAGTTGCCTTTTAAGCAACTTGGTGGGGGTTCGAATCCCTCCGGCCCCACTTGCAGCGGCATGTGGCTCATGTGGTAAGAGCGGTTGTCTTATAAGCAACAGGCAGAGGGTTCAACTCCCTCCATGCCGACTGAAAAGAAAGAATTGATCCGAACAAACAAAACTCAATCGGCATCCATGATGTAACGGCAGCCTGCTGCTCTTCCAAGGCGGACGTGTGGGTTCGAATCCCACTGGATGCTCTTTCAAGAAATCAAACATGCTCAGGTACGCAAAC
>CAYTPS010000203.1:0-9418 GCA_964439245.1 uncultured Pirellulaceae bacterium
ATCTTTAAACATTTGCTGTTCGCCGCACATTCGAAAGGTAAAACCTTTACAGGCGATTTGCGTGAATTTCTCTATGGCGTGGTCGATCGAATCGTGGCGTTGGCTAAATTCTTGAACGTAAAAAATTCCCAAATATCAAATGAGTCAAATTCAAGACAACATTGCATGTTACCCCGACGCTGCCTGGCGATTGACACAATCAACTTTATTCCGATTTGCGTTTTAGGATTTCAGCCCCAACAATCGTCGCCATGAACGCCAGATACAACCCGAGGATTCCAAGAGCGATTGGATCACCATTAAAGGCAGCCTGTATCCCCTCCCATTCCCGTTGCATCTTTGGGCTCATTTTCAATCCACTAGTTAATTGCTGAAGTTGCTGGCTTTTAGAAACATAGGTTAAGAAACGGGGAGTGTTTTCAAAAACCGAACCAAAAAAATGCGATAAACTAGGCTTTTTTGAACAAAACTGCGTTGGGCAGCGCTGCAGTAACTTTCTCTTGTACGGGCGGAAGCGGAAACTTTTCCCTTGCAGCGATTGATGTGACGGCAGAGACGCATTGGGGAAATTGCCACAGATACGCCCAAAAAAATGTTGGCTTTGTCGACCGGAGGTCATCAGCAGAGCAGAGCCGTTTCTCAGAGCTTCAGCACGTTGGTGCAAAACAGGAGGCGATATATAATTCGCAACTGCGTTGGTCATCTTCTTTACCCCAACAATTCCTGATCCGAATGTCTTACTCTTCGATTCTCATTACGGGCGCCAATTCCGGACTTGGATTCGAAGCGGCACGGCAGTTCGCTCTGCAGGAAGACATTTCCAAAATTGTTTTAGCGTGTCGCAACAAAGACGCGCTTGAGCAACTGGAAAAATTGACCGGCAGGAAGATTTTCGAAATCTTGATTATCGATGTAGGGGATCTCGATTCGTGCCGTAAAGCCGCCGAAGCCCTCAACACCAAAGTTGACGCAATCATACTCAACGCTGGCGGGGGTGGAGGAACAGCCCCAACCAAACTTACAAAGTCCGGCGTGATGTTTATCTTCGCGATCAACGTGCTGGGGCATGTGCACTTGACCGATCTTCTCATGAACAATGGCAAGTTATCTAAGGAAGGGGCGGTGATGTATGTCGCAAGTTTTGCCGCGCGGGGCGCTCCTGAGGTCGGTGCTGCCCAACCCTCCATTGCAGATGGTTCAATTGAAGAATGGACGTCTGTCGCTAACGGCAATAAATTTGCTGACAACAAAACTTACACAGACATCTATGGTTCCGTGAAGCTAATGGGCGCTTTGTGGACGATGAGCATGGCTCGTAAACATTCTGACATGAGGTTTGCTACCGTCGATCCTGGTATGGCACGTGGCACGCGCGGGACCGCGACATTGCCATGGCACCAAAGATGGACCATCAACGCTGCCATGTTGATTATGCAGATGCTGGGGGAGAGCCCATTCTGTCGATGTCGGAGCCAAACGCTACGTGAACGTATTGATCAATGAAGGCGACTTCACGTCCGGGATCTGGTGGGGCAGCAAAAAAGGGCTTACGGGAGAACTGGCTGGCCAGCGCGAGCACTGGCCAGAAATCATCGGTAACGAGGCCGCGCAAGATAACGCTGATACCGTCATTCACAACTTTCTATAGGCGATCATTTAGCCTAAAATTAAGCAGATAGCGATTCACTGCTGCGAAGTTGCCGGTTCTTGTACTGACAACCCGATTGGACTGGCTAGTGGTCCGCCAGAGCTGAATTGACGGGGGCCATCTGACCATTCATTGCTGGTTTGAAGCACCACTAGTTTCGTCGGCTTGTTCCTGTAAGGCACCAACATTTTTTGCTAAAATTGGAGTTCGTTCATTCGAAGAAACACATCCCGTGTTTAGGCTGGCCATCAGCCACCACCGCGACCACCAAATTTTGGAAGTGCCACGTGTTTAACCTCAATTCTCGATCGACAGCACAGAATCGTCCTACCAAACGCCGGCAGCAATTTAGCGTCCGTCGGCTGGAGTACAACGCGCTTGAACCTCGACGGCTGTTGGCGGCCGTCACGGGCGTGTGGCTGGTCAATGCTGACAGCGATTCTGACATTACCGCGCTGACCGATGGTGCCGTGATTGATCTGCAGACGCTATCGACGTCCAGCCTAAACGTGAGAGCAACCACCGATGGCCCTGTTGATGACGTTCGGTTCAGTTTGTCGGGGCCGACCTCTCACAACCAAACCGAAAGAGTCGCGCCCTACGCACTCTTTGGTGATAACTCGGGCAACTACGCGGCCGGTTCTTTTGCGGTTGGCCAATACACGTTGGTCGTGACGCCAAACAGCGCTGGTGCCGACACGCCCCTGACGGTGAACTTTTCAGTCGTCGGGGGAACTACAACTCCGACGCCTGGCGTTTATCAGGAAAGCAATGGCTTGGTCGTGATGGAGATGGAGAACACGCCGTCGGACTTAGGCCTTTGGCAGCAAAAGACGGAGCACTCCGGCTACACCGGCGACGGATACTTACAGTTTCTTGGAAACAGTCATATCAGCGGGCCGCCAAATTCCCCGTTGGAGTACAAGTTCCGAATCGACACGCCGGGATTGTACTACCTTCACCTGCGATCACGTAAGGACAACAGTGCCGACCCGACGCGCACCGACATCAGTAACGACGCTTATGTGCGCGTCGAAGGTGACTATTTATCAGGCCCCGGCCCGCACACTAGCCACGGCGATAACGCGTCGCTGAACATGTTGCAGAGCAATACCAAGTTCTTCGGCGGAAACCTAAACAACTTTGCATGGAATTCGGGAAACCAACTTGACCCCGGCGGACACAACAACAAACGAGTCGCCGTTTACGATTTCAAAGCTGGTGAAGAATACACTTTGGTCGTTTCTGGCCGCTCCAAGTTTTACAACATTGATCGAATTGTGTTTCGTCACGAAAACACGTCGGTCAGTGTGGCACAAAATTTGAGCACACCCGAATCACAACGTGGCGAATTCATAGGAGAAGACGGCGATGGCAGTGTTGCGATTACAGGTGAATTGAAAAAATGGCACAAGACGAACTTAACCTTAGACGGCCCCGCGGCCAGCGAAAATGGAACGAACAATCCATTTACCAATTATCGGATGAATGTGACCTTCACTCATCAGGCCAGTGGAACCAGCTACTTGGTTCCGGGATACTTCGCCGCCGATGGTGACGCCGCCAACACCGGAGCCACCAGCGGAAATCAGTGGCGGGCTCATTTGGCCGCGGATCAGGAAGGAGTTTGGGACTACAGTATTTCATTCCGTAGCGGAACCAATGTGGCAACCAATGACAGCGCGACTGCGGGGACGGCGCTGGCGCCCTATGACGGAGTGACAGGGCAATTCACTATCGGCGCCACCGATAAAACGGGCGACGACCTTCGTGGAAAAGGGCGGCTTGAATACGTTGGCGAGCACTATTTGCAGTTCGCTGAAAATGGCGAGTACTTCCTCAAGCAAGGCACAGACGCCCCTGAAAATCTTCTGGCATACGCTGACATCGACGGCGATTTCAAAAACGATGGGAACTACAACACTGGCACGTTCAACAACGAGGCTGCTTCGATCAAGCAATGGAACGCACACGTTGGCGATTGGAACCCGGGCGATCCAACTTGGTCTCAGGTGGACGGCGCATCGGGCAGCTTCGGCAAAGGACTCATTGGAGCGGTCAATTATTTGGCATCCGAAGAACTCAATGCGATTTCGTTTTTGACGATGAACATCAATGGCGACGACCGGAACGTCTTCCCCTATACGACTTATTCAGAACGTAACCGCATGGACGTCTCGAAGCTCGACCAGTGGGAAATCGTATTCGAACACGGTGACAAGCAGGGCATGTACCTGCACTTTAAGACACAGGAAACCGAAAACGATCAGCTGCTTGATGGCGGTGGGTTGGGCAATCAACGGAAGCTATATTACCGCGAGTTGATCGCGCGTTTCAGTCATCACTTGGCGATGAACTGGAATCTTGGCGAGGAAACGTCAAACACAACCCAGCAACTGAAAGATTTTGCCGATTACTTTCACGACAACGATCCATACCAACACAATATTGTCCTGCACACTTTTCCTGCGCAAAAAGAACAGCGATACAATCCGTTGCTAGGTAGCGCGTCGGAGCTTACTGGAGCGTCCTTACAGACGAATCAGGCTAATTTTGCAAATGTGCACAACGACACGGTGACTTGGGTGACCAATTCTGCCGCCGCGGGACAGAAGTGGGTTGTTGCCGTCGACGAACCCGGCGACGCGCAACGGGCGCTGCGCCCTGACAACGACGCCGGCACCAGCCATACCGACGCGCGGAAAAACGCTCTGTGGGGGACGTTCATGGCCGGCGGTGCGGGCAACGAATGGTATTTTGGCTACGGGCATGCTCATTCAGATCTAACGGCCGAAGACTTCCGCAGCCGCGATCAGTTCTGGGACTACACGCGTCATGCGAAATCATTCTTTGAAGACAATAACATTCCCTTCTGGGAAATGGTAAACGACAATTCAATTTCTACTGCCGGCAATGATTACGGCTTCTACAAATCAGGCGAGGTCTACACCGTTTATCTTAAGAATGGCGGGACGACCAACTTGGACCTTAGCGCAGCATCGTCCAGCGACATTTTCTCTGTGCAGTGGTTCGATCCCCGAAACGGCGGGGGACTACAGGACGGTACAGTAGCCCAAGTTAACGGTGGCGGAGTTGTGTCGCTTGGCCAAGCTCCCAACAACGTCTTTCAAGACTGGGCAATTCTTGTGACGGCTCCTGTCGAGCCGGGTGTGGTCAATCGCGGCGTTGCGTACGGCGGCGCATCGCCTTCGATTGGAGAAGACACCATTGACCCGACCAAAACAGCCTATCAGTTCTTGCCGGGAACCACCGCCTCGCCGGAAAACTATACGAATTACACCAAAGGCCTGAACCGAATCATTGTCGACATAGCCGGTTCAACTGGGATACAGCTGACCAATAACGATCTAGTGTTCCGAGTTGGCAACACAAACGATCCTTCAAACTGGACGTTAGTCGACGGCACCGGCGAAATTCCATTGCCGACCATCAGCAGTACGCCCCCCGACGCCTCGGGAATTCAACGCTTCACGTTGGCTTGGCCCGACCTAGCGATCCACAACCAGTGGTTACAAGTTACTATCAAATCGACATCCAATACGGAGTTGGATGCCCCCGATATTTTCTATTTTGGCAATCAAATCGGCGACGTATCTGATTCAACGCCGGCGGGACAACATGTCAGGGTCAATTCGTTTGATTTGCTGGACATTAAACTGAACCAAGGTTCCAATCCGAACCATGTCGCCAACCAATTTGATGTTAACCGCAGCGGAGATGTGGATGCCTTTGATTTACTTGACGCGAAATTCAATCAGGTTACCGCCGAGGGACTGTTGATGCTGGCGGCACCTATCGTTCCTGCGGCCCTACAAGTTGTCGCCACCACACCCGATATCAGCCCACCGTCGGATACCGATTCAGTGGTTGCTGAAGTCCCACTTGCGTCTCCAACGGTTGACGAAGCTTCAACAGCAGCAATTGTTGAACCGGAAGCTTTGGAAGTTGTCGCCGCGACGCCCGTTATTAGCGCACCATCAGACGCCGCACCTCTGGTCCCACAAATTCCACTTCCATCTCCTTCGGTTGGCGAAGCTTCATCGGTGATTGAAATTGAATCGGTACAAAAGCAGACCAAACCGCTGCCGACGCCGATGAAAACGAAAATAGCCCACGAAGATAATTCCAAACAAACTCGCAAACGCAAAGCTGCGTTGGCGAGCGGGCGCACTATCGAGGCAGCATCAGTTTCAAAACGTCGGGCTTTGGCCACATTTGGCTATGTTCAGCGCGTGGACACTTCGGCAACCTCCAGTGGCAGATATAAATTAACCGACCTTCCGCTTCGAGATGGACTTTTGTCGGAAAAGCAGTGGCATGTATCGAATCTAATGCTTCGAAATGACCGTCGCCTACCTGCCTCTTCGAAGTCTCCTCGTGCTGATCGGTCGTTATTGATTGAACATCAAACAACAAACAGGGAAACCGAAAACGGGCGAATGGACGAATTGTTTGCGGCCGATGATTTGTTTGCTTATGAACAAATTTGAGTCGATTTTATCCCTCGCTGCTCGAGGACGTTTTACCGATTTTGAGCGCAGTTGTATGCCTGCGATGGACCGAATTAAGTCCTGATTGAAAGCTAGAGTCTCTCTCATTACCAGCGGGTGAAAGTCGATGTCATGTCGCTTTGCGTTTTTTCTTGCTAGTTTATTCAGCGACCACGAAAACTTCTTCGAGTGGACAACCAAACGTTTTGGCGATGCGAAATGCCAACTCAAGAGAAGGATAGTATTTCCTCTTTTCTAACGCGATCACTGTTTGTCGGGTAACCCCAACGCGCTCGGCCAACGCCTGCTGGGTCATCTCATCAGCCTTAAACCGAAGCTCGCGTATGCGATTGCGGATATCAAACTTATCCATTTGATAGTCTCCGGTATTCAATGACGATCCTTGCGTAGTACACAATATTCGAGAGAACGAAACCAGCAAAGAGAAGATGTACCCAGAACAGCGCTTCACTTACTGGCATTGTGAATCTTGAATTGTTCAGGGGATTCTGGCTTTGACTTGCGACAACATTGGATACTCCTTGGATTGGTACTCCCACCATCGCGCCAATCGTCCAAGTCAAAACTACCAATGCCAGTACGATTGCTGCCAACTTCGCTGCCCGCAACTCGATGAACTGGTCGAGTTCGTCCGCCGCCGGGACATCACCCGACTTTCTAATTGTCGGAGTCGCGATTGCGTTGACGATATGAAAGCCCACCAGCATTGCCGAAAGGCAAAAAACGGCAACGACAAACAGTGCAACATGAGCCATCGGATGTGGCAAAACGAAACAAAAATATGGCGTAAACACCAACAGAATTGACAGCCCGCAAACCCACGCATTTTTTTCACGAAATCCCATATTCGTCCTCACTTTGCAACGTAAAACGATGTAACCTTGACGTTACACAATGTAACGTACACCATACATTCGTTTATGTTAGCGCTGTCTTGGCAGAAATCGCTAGAATTTCATATGAGGATCAATACACGGCAAACCAATTTGATTCTATACCGCTGGCACAGTGCAAAGATGAGAGGCGGTGAGTCGTACGTGTCAGCTTGGTGATCCTGAAATTTTTTCGGCTCGAGTATTCGATGAAACTACCGCGCATTCAAATAGGACTTTTTACTCTAATTGTCCTACCCAGCCTTCTGGTTGGGTTGAACTGGATCGCATTGACGCGAATTCAAACCGAACAATGGACATACAATATGCAGACGGCACCATCGGTCGTCGAGGAGGTCACGTCTGAAGTTCGGCTGGTCGGATGGCCGTTTTCATACAATGTTGCTTTTCCCTCAGAGTCCTTCGGCACCAGAAACATGCACTGGGAAGGAGTTCTGCTAGACTTTGTGACAGCCACGACGATTGGATTGGTCGTCTACTGGTTGCTTCGCAGGATGGCGAATTCTGGACAGCCAAACGAAGTCGGCAGTGCGAAGTCATAGGCCTCAAAACAGAAACGTCAGACGCGACGCCTAATTGGCACCGATTCAATAAATGAAGTGTCAGCCGTTATCCCGCCCATGCGAAAACGAAAATATCTACGTTCGACGCAGTTTGAAAGCACCCCTGAGGATCGTATCGGCGTTGCGCGTTTGGAGCACAGTCGTTTCGTGACATTTGGCCTCAACCCACGTGGGAAGGTGTACGGTGTCGGGGGTCCGCTAGCTGACTCTGACGTTGAAGCACTACTGCTCTTGCCCTCGCTCGTCGAGGTTCTTCTGACTGGTCCTTGGATGGGAGATGAACTTACCGACGTCGGATTCCGACGCCTAATGTCACATCCGAAATTGCAGATCTTTGGATGCGCGTACCGCCAACTAGTAACAGATTCGTCTGCCGCAGCGCTCGCAGTCTCCGGTCGGGTTCGATGGCTGTGTTTCAACGGTTGTCAGATCACAAACCAAGGCGTTGAACATATTTCAACCCAAACACAGCTGCTCAACCTGAATCTTGCAAATACAAAAATCACTGCGGATTGCATCGCTGCCCTTTGCAATTTAACAAATCTGCGGCGGCTTACGCTCAAAGGCAACGCGTTGGATGAGTCCGTACGCGCTGAGTTGTTGTCCCATCTGCCAAAATGTAGAGAATTGCTGATTTAATAAAGCTCTTCGGGGCGAACGCCGTGATGCAATCAATAATTTGATGCCACCGAGACATTTTTGCTCTCGCGGTTGGGAGAATGGAACGTCAATCGAGAGAACATTTTATCGCGTCAACACCACCGAACACGAGTAGAAACCCAAAGCCATCATTGTGTCCGTTTTCACTGTAGGATTGGAGCTTCAATATGCCTGCTAATGAGAAAATTGAGATTCAGAACATTAACTGCCCTGGAAGAACATCTAATGTTAACGCCCAAAAGTACACTGCGATGAAAAGGGTGCTCTTGAAGGTGATTCCCAAAAAACCGCCGGGCCTGACCCAAAAAGAAATGCAAAAGGCAATTCTCCCACACTTGCCTGAAGACTTATGGCCCGGCGGACAAAAGTCTGCTTGGTGGGCCAAAACCGTGCAACTTGATCTCGAAGCGAAGGAGATCATCGTTCGAACCGATTCCAAACCGCTGACCTGGCACAAAGTATAACGGGGAAACAGCCCTCAAGCACTTTGTTCGAAAATGCTTGACATTAACCCTTTTTGCGAAACACTTTGGCCAGCAAAGACAGCACGGTCAACAGCACCATTAAGGCGGCCGCGACCTTGAACAGATTTGGGCGCGCTGCCATCAAGACCAGCCCGGCTAGCGCGCCGCAAATGATGACCACAGGTACGCGTTGCCCGACGGTTCTTAATTGTGGAAACGCCAGCCAAACGACGCCCAACACCGTGCCGACTCGAATCAGGATTGCGGTTAGTGCAGGGTTGGCCGCAGGGAAGAACGCATACAAGGCGATTCCCCCCAACAACATCAGGGCCGCAATCGCACCGAGAAGAATGCGTTGGGTGCGGGTAAAGGTCTCACTCACGCCCGACACTGCTCGATCAGTTTTACGGCTTGGCCAATTTCCTGCTTCTGTCGTTCAGGTTGTTCAGGAATCTCGCGTTCAATGGTCAGCGGCCCCTGATAGCCGATGTCTTTGAGCGTATCCATGTATTTTTGAATGTCGACGGCCGCGGCCCGCCGCGGGGCGGGGCACGCGCGGGGGGGGGCGGGGTCTGCACGGCCGCGGCGGGCGGGGCGGGGCGCGGGGGGCCGGGGCGGGGAGTCTGGTGCCCAGCATGGACTCCCACGTGCCCCATCC
>CAYTPS010000204.1:0-9353 GCA_964439245.1 uncultured Pirellulaceae bacterium
TGTGGGGCCTGCCGGATGCGACACCTATCGCTACAAAGTAAGCTCGGTTCAGCCGATCAAGATCAAGGGCCCGCCGGAAATCCGCGCCGCCCATGGCGATGAAATCGCCTCATGGTGGATGATGTACGTCCAACACATGATCTGAGCACCAACATAAAATGCTTGTGCAATCACGCCACCAATATACCTTGGGTGGAGTAATTTCTTGATCAGTGCGCCTAACTCAATCTTATGGGCGTCATCTCCTGTGTTGGGCATCTTGCTGACAAGGAACATGACCAGCACGGCAAGAACGACGCAAGCAATCACAACATACGGAGTTCGTACAGTCGCCAAATCCTGTTGCTGCATCGCGGTAAACTTTTCAACATTGTTTGTAGCGAGATCGGCAAGTGCTGCGTTCAACTTCCCATCAACCTCACCTGGCAGCATGTTCGCGTATTCGGGGTGCGCCGATTTCTCTTCCGCGCGGAAGGCTTCTGTGCTGAGATTGGGAAGAATAAAAGTAGCCGCAACTAACATGCCCGTCAGTGACCCGATAGGATTGAACGCTTGAGCCAAGTTCAGCCGTTGAGTTGCCGTCTCGGGCGATCCCATGGATAAAATATACGGATTGGCGGCAGTTTCTAAAAACGCCAATCCAAACGTTAGCACGTACAGCGCAACCAGAAACAGGTTGAACTGCATGTAGTTGCTTGCCGGAATGAAAAGCAAAGCCCCAATTGCGTAAAGAGACAAGCCAATCACAATCCCCCATTTGTAAGACAGCTTTCTAAGCACCAGCGCTGCTGGAATGGCCATCGTGGCATAACCGCCGTAGAACGCCATCTGCACCCACGAGCTTTGCTCGTTATCGATTTGGAAGATATCCTTGAACGCTTTGACAAGTGGGTTGGTGATATCGTTCGCAAACCCCCACAGAGCAAACAGGGATGTGACGAGAATGAACGGAAGCAAATATTTGCTAGGTACTACTTTGTCGTTCCCTTCAGAGTGGCCAACCGATCCGCCCGAACTTTTCGGGGAGTCATACGCGTTGGTCACATTGTCTTGATCAGTCATGCAATTTCCGTCAATGGATTAATGGTGGGAGTGGTTAACGAAACGAAGTCGCGAAGCATCAGAGCTTCGATCGAGGCACCCATATTCTAATCACCAATAACCGGCAGTGTGTAGCTACCCAACTAAGACTTTGCTAAAATTAATTTGGGACTTTGCCGATTGGATAAACTATCACCAACCTACAGTCTTACGCCCAAGCCAAAGAAAGAAGATCTATCAAAATGAGAAACGAATTCCACACTGATTCTCGACATCTCTCGCAAAGCAATAGTCGCGATCCAATGGCTACACGTCGAACGTTTCTTGCGGCGACTGCTTCAATGGGTTTGGCAGCCAGTATGGCAGCCACAAGCCGTGCTGCGGCCAATCAAAGTGCAACAAACAAGCCATTCTCGTTAAAATTTGCGCCGCATCCGGGGATGTTCAAAGCCACAGCGGGCAAAGACGTGATCGACCAAATTAACTTCTGCCATGAAATTGGTTTCACAGCTTTTGAACACAACGGAATGAAAAGGGAGACGCCCCAAAAGCAACAGCAGATTGGCGATCTGCTGAAGGAGCACAAAATGGAAATGGGCGTTTTCGTCGCCTACGCTGACTTCGTACGAGGTACTTTTACCAACCCAAATGAAAAGACCACCAACGAAATTCTTGATCAAATTAAAGGATCGATCGACGTCGCCAAACGCTGCGGGGCAAAATTTGTAACCGTCGTTCCCGGCTCAATCGACCAGCCCGCGCCCAATGGCAACAAATACGGCGGTGGAAGACTGGCCGAGGGTTTCCAAACGGGATACGCGATCGATATGCTGCGAAAGTGTGCTGAGATTTTGGAACCCGAAGGAATTGTGATGGTGCTGGAACCTCTGAATTGGCACACAAATCATGGTGGCACATTCCTGCGCGATTCCGATCAGGCCTATGCAATCTGCCGAGCCGTCGATTCACCAAGCTGTAAGATCTTGTTCGACATCTATCACCAGCAGATCACCGAGGGCAACCTCATTTCGAACATCAACCGTGCTTGGGAAGAAATCGGTTACTTTCAGGCCGGCGACAATCCCGGGCGCAAAGAACCAGGCACTGGCGAGATCAACTACGCCAATGTTTTCTCAGCCATCGCCGAGCTGCAGAAAAAGGACGGGCGTGATCTGATCATCGGAATGGAACACGGTAATTCGATTGACGGCAAAGAGGGCGAACAAGCCGTCATCGACGCCTATCGCGCCGTTGAACCATAAAACTCTCGGCAGTTTCAAAACCCACTCCGGGTGGTTCGGGCTTTCAACATGCGGTGAACCAAAAGTTTATCCCTCTCGGAAGAAACAATTGGCGGCCAGATTAAGGTTTCCAAGTGCCATCAATGTAATCAAGTTTCGCCCAGTAAGGTCGTTGACGATCAACGCGTGTTCGCGCGTCCTCCAGCAATACCTTCCGTGATGGCGTGACAGAGCCTGTGAATCGTCCACGGGCATTGATTTCAATCTCACGGTTAAAGTCAAAATAATCTGGACGCAACCACAGCGTCGCACCGGTGCCAGCTTTGCTCACGACAAATGTATTGGGCTTGCCACTACGAATCTTGCCAGCGATCTCAAGAACCTTGATGTCACGTCGCACCCGGAAAAGTTCTGGCCACTTTATATTGCGAATCGGGAAGCCATGTATCTCAAGAAACCAAAAATAGTTGTCCGCGGGCCGAATCGACTTACACGCGAACTCAAAACCTGACTTGTCGGGGTATCGCCTTTTTTGCGCACGCATCCACTTGAATGCTTCTGGCACGTTCTCGCGAAATTGCTCGTCTAAACGGCCAAGGTATTGAACCACAGTCAGGGCATTTCGGTTCTTTGACTTCAACCATGCGTTCCAAGCGTCCTTGCAGCCTCGCATGCTACCGATATGTCGCTCGCCGACGACCGCGTAAATCGGCAATCGATTGCCGGTGTTCTCGGCGTATATCAATGGATACTTTTGAATGCCCGTCGCCGAAACAGCAACGATGCCCGCCCAGTGTTCGGGATGAGCCGTCCCGACATCGTAAGCCACATCCGCGCCAATGCCGTGCCCCTGAAGAAAGACGCGATCAGAATCGACCGAGAACCTACGCATTGCCTCCCGCAACGCCTTCATCACAATCAGATGCTCTCGAACGGAATACTCGACGCGTCGTTGCCCGGGAGCCCGCCAATCAACGGCCACAACGATTGTACCGTTGCGTGAAGCATGACCATACCGCACGCCCAACCCCTCATTGAATTCGCCACACCAATGCTTCAGATGATTCTCGACCGACGCACTTCCGGGCAGACACAGCATCATGGGATAACGATGATACGGATCATACTCCGTTGGCAGATGCGCCAAACATCGATACCGTTTCGGCTCAGGATCGATCTTTGTCCCATCAAGCGTCACAAAAAACTCAATCGGCTCGCGCCCCGAATAGTCGCCGATAAGTTCATGCTTGGGCGGCAACATATTGGCCAACATCGGAGCCAGCGACTGTACTTCGCTGCTTTCGAATTTCGCCAATTCTTCAAGGATCGCGGCTCGCCTTGATTCATCCGCACTGTTCAGGTATTCGGTGACCAAATCTAAAACCGCATACAATGACTGCGCGATCGCCCAGTTATCCGTTGCGTTATTGCTACCCAGCAACCAGCCACTGATCGCCAACGCGACGTTCTGTTGGTCTTTGTTTCTGGGATCTGCGGACAGACGATCGAAGCTATCCAACCGCGAAAGGTTGTGCTGATTCAGGTCGGAACTCACTTGTTCTTTGAAGCGATTCAACGTTCCGATCTGTTCTTCGGTCAGCTGCCCCTCGGGCCGACTCTCCATTTTTTCTACCGCTGCAACAACTCGCTCGATTAATCTCTCGCGCGTTTCATTGGTGCGATCCACCTCATCGAGCAAGTCATCGAGCTCAACGGTCGTTTCAGGAGCAAGCCCTTTTCGATCGATGGCGTTTATCCACTTCGTTCCAAGTTCCGTTTGTCCCGCTTCGAACGTTAGCAGGATTTCTCTTAACTGTTGTTTGGCTTCCTCCTGAAGAACAATCAAACGTTTTGCTTCGATCTGCTCTTTCTGTTCCGGAAACCGCTCGGCAATTCTTAACAGCTCGTCTTTTGCATCACTGTACCGGCCCGCCTGATACAAAAAGTCGGGAATTCTCAACCACGCTGTCACTTGATCGGGATCGACGATCTCATTTTCCAAGACGCCTTTGAGTACTGCAGTAGGAATGGTTCCAATCGCGAGACTCATTTCCCAGTCCTTTGCCGCGAGATTGGTACCGCCGGAGAGAGACTGAACGACCACATAACGCGGATTCAGCTTTGTGATTCCCTGTATGTACTGGGCAGGTCCTTCCGGGGTGCGAACGGTCAAGATCCGATGACCGTTGTCATTGAACGGTTCCGCATACAGAAACGGCGCGGCGCCTTTGCGTGGTCCCTCATAGACCCGTTGCCAGATATCCAGTTCCGTTTCATTGCGTGTGGAATCAACGATATTGGGTAACAGGCTATGCTGGTTGATGAATGTTCTCTTCAGCCCATCATTGACCACCACCACAGGCTTAACTGCTCCGGATGCGGCGTCTCCTGTTTCAACGCTGATCTCTTCAATATTGAAGATCTTGCCATCATACTTCAACCCCGACTCCGTTGTCACAACAACACGACGCCCTTGAGCCCAGACGTTTCCTGGTGATACCGGGAGACAGCTGGAAAGTAGAATCAAAATCGATACGGAAACTATCTTCTGAAGCATAAACGGTATACTAACAGTGTTGAAAAGACATACCAGAGTGGCCACAGAACACCCTAAGGTATCGCAATGTACACACCAAGCTAACTATCGACATTTTGCTGTAGAAGCATGATCATTCACGTAGACATGGACGCTTTTTACGCGTCTGTTGAAATTCGAGACAATCCGGAACTGGTTAGTAAACCGGTCGTCGTGGGTGGTTCGCCGAGTGGCCGAGGCGTAATTTCGGCTGCCAGCTACGAGGCCCGTAAGTTTGGCATCCACAGTGCCATGCCTTCGAGGGAAGCACTAAGAAAATGTTCATCTCTCATTTTCGTAAAAAGCCGAATGTCTCACTATGCTGCCGTCTCGCGTCAGATCCGTCAGATCTTTTTCGAATTCACTTCGCTCGTCGAACCCCTTTCTCTGGACGAAGCTTTTCTGGACGTAGGCGGATGCAAAAGACTATTCGGCACAGCACCTGACATCGCTCGCAAAATTAAATCAAAGATTCTCGCCGAGACAGGACTGATTGCATCTGCCGGTGTCGCACCCAACAAATTCCTCGCGAAGGTAGCTAGTGACTTGGATAAACCTGATGGCCTTACCATTGTAGATCCGACCGAGATCCAAACCTTTCTAGATCCACTACCGATTTCGCGAGTCTGGGGAATCGGTCCAAAAACACAAAAGAAATTTACTCGACTGGGCGTTCACACGATCTCTCAATTGCGGAAGCTGGAGCTGGACGTTCTGCGCTGCCAGCTTGGAGATGGAGCACAGCATTTTTACAATCTCGCCCGCGGTATAGACAGCCGCCCGGTCGTTCCTGACCGGATTGCGAAATCGGTCTCTCACGAACACACTTTCCCTGTCGACATCTACGACAACGAAGTTCTCAAGGCTTGGCTGCACGAATTGGCTGACTTAGTTGGACGGCGACTCCGTCGTCACGACATCTTCTCCAAGACCGTACAACTTAAACTACGATACGATGACTTCGAAACGATCACCCGTCGGCGAACCATTCCTGCGACCCATTCGACCCAGCAGCTTTTCGAGACGGCCACACAGTTGCTCGCGCGAATCGACCGCCACTCGCGCGGCGTTCGCCTGATCGGCCTAGGTGCCGCCAACCTCAACCGGTCCGCGCCTGTGCAGCTCTCCTTGTTTGACCAAGAAGACAAAAACAAGCAATCGCGTGTGGATGAAATCTCAGATTCGATCCGCGATAAATTTGGGCAATTCTCACTCAACCGCGGAAGCAATCTTGAACACGAAATCCGTTTGAGACCCGATCCGCGAATCGGCAATGAAGAATAGGAGCTCGACCGCCGAGTATTTCAAATAAGCTTGCCTGCGTTTGTTCCCGCCGCCAAAACTTCAATCGTATCTTTGGTCGCTTGCTGAACTGCCAGTTTCCAATCGTCTTTCGCCTGAGCTTGATACTTATCTTGCTCGTATGCGAAAATGATGCCGCGCGAACTGTTGACCAGAGCCCCCAAACCGTTCTCGTCGAACGCACCGGCCACATCAGATGCGGTACCTCCTTGGGCGCCAAAGCCGGGCACCAACAAAATAGAATTTGGCATTTGCTTACGCAAGTCGGCCAGCTGTTGTGGGTAAGTCGCCCCCACAACGGCACCGACAATCCCGTAGCCACTTTCTCCCTTGGTCATCGCGCACAGACGCTGGATTTCATCTGCAACGCGCTGATGAATCCTCTTGTCACCATCGGTGAGTTGTTCCTGCAACGCGTCGCTGCCAGGGTTGGAAGTTTTGCAGAGCACAAACAAACCGGCACCATTGGCCTCGGCGGTTTGGAAAAACGGATCCAGCGTGTCGAACCCCATGTATGGATTGACCGTTAAGCAATCACAGCCCCACGCGCTTTGGCTCTTGGTTCCCAAATAAGCTTTCGCGTAGGCCTCCGCCGTCGAACCAATATCGCCGCGTTTGGCGTCCATCACTACAACCAAACCCTCGGCAGCCGCGTGATCAACGACCTCGGCCAAGGCTGCCATTCCCAAGGGGCCAAGCTGCTCGAAGAACGCGGCCTGCGGTTTGACCGCCGGCACCAAATCCTTGACCACATCGATGATTGCAATTCCAAATTCGGCGAAAGCATTAGCGACGCTTTCCGGATTCGAAGCTTCCATCGCATTTTTTATTTCATCGGGCAACTGACCGACACGCGGATCAACACCAACGACCAGCGGAGTCCCCTTCCTCGAAATCGCAGCCGTCAAACGATCTCCAAAGTGAAGTGGGGAGAAGCTGTCTGAATCGACCGTGGGCATAGAGGTTACAGGCGTTGGAGTAGTTTTATTTTACGTTGGGCCGGATTTTACCCAACGACTGTCCATCGGCATAGACTCCCAGCGCCGTGAGATCCGAGGCCCTTGAGAGAGAAATTCCCTAACTCTCGCCAGATTAGCTAATAGAAATCGATCACCAGATTGACTTACATGTGCTCGGGCGGCCAACGCGAGGAATATGTCTGTGATAGATCAGGATCACCTAACGGTGCATCACACTCTACCGCCGCACATATGTTCCTAAGCATTCCAGCAAAAACAAATTGGTGAACAGGATAAAGCGCGTACCAGTAGGCCAACCCGAAAACTCCCACGGGATCAAAAATAGCAGTTTGACGTATTGTGCTTTCGCCGTTACTCTCGTTGACTTCGAACTCTAGCCAAGCGCGCCCAGGCACTTTCATTTCAGCCCTGAGCCTCAGGAGACGTCCTGCCTCAATTTGCTCGACTCGCCAAAAATCTAGGGCATCCCCCGGCCTTAGCTGATCATCGTCTCTTCTGCCGCGGCGAATTCCCACACCGCCGACGAGAAGATCGAGAAACCCGCGAATTCGCCACAACCACGAACCGTAGTACCATCCGGTCTTGCCCCCGATTCGACGTATCGGCTTGAAAGCCTCCTTTCGACCGGCTGGCACATTTTGGGTGCGCGAATCGACCAATCGAGAGCCAAATCGAACGCCCCCCCAGCTTTTCACCTTTCCGCCGGCAGACATCGCATCTGACCAACGGGTCCGTGCGTATTGTTGCTCTTCATAGACCAGCGCTCTCGCAATCGCCAGTTCGGTCGTTTTTGGCTCTACATTAAAGTAACGATCTGCGACGTTGTTGGAAATCAGCGTTGAGTTCTTAAGGCTCTCAATCAGCTTCTTTCCAACACGTGCATAAAGCGGCGTGACTAAGCCGAGCCAAAGACTGGAAAGGTATGGCGTCAATACGGGGACGGCAATCATCCACCGGCGTAGTCCACGCAGACGCGCATAGAGCTGCATAATTTCACCGTAGGACATTTGATCCGGTCCGCCAATCTCGAAGACAACTGTCTTGCCAATTGGCAAACCCTGAGCTTCTATCAGATAGGCCAGAACGTCCTCAATCGCAATCGGCTGAGCCTTGACTCGGACCCATTTGGGACAGATCATCACCGGCAGTTGTTCGACAAGAGCGCGAATAAGTTCAAACGAGAGACTGCCGGAGCCAATAATTATTGACGCGCGAAACTCCACCACTGCCGCTGTGGAGGTTCGCAAAATGTTCCCGATCTCTTGCCGGCTTCGTAGATGCTTCGAGAGCTTGTGATCGGGATTGCCAAGCCCTCCAAGATAGATAATTCGTTTAACTTTTTGCGCCGTACATGCTTCGGCAAACAGTTCCGCAGCAACCCGATCCGTTTCTTCGAAATCGGCATCGGATCCCATTGAGTGAACCAAGTAGTATGCCGTATGGACGCCAGCGAGTGCGGAGTTAAGCGAAGCGGCATCCAGCGCGTCTCCGTAAACAGCCTCGGTACCTTCTGCCACGGCATGCGAGAGTGATTCAGGCCGCCTAGACATGCAGCGTATGTCGTTGCCCGATTCCTCAAGCAACGGTAACAATCTACCGCCGACATATCCCGTCGCGCCAGTTAGCAAGATCTTTATCTTCCCGCGTTCACTACCTAGCAATCGACCGCTCGCTACTGAAAACCGATGTTTATTTGATTAACAAACCGTAACGCCAGAGTGGCAGTAACCCACATTCGCTTCCACCGCGTCCTCACTGCCTTTTCACGAACGTTTTTGCCGGTAGAACGTGTTAAGCCAACTGTGACGCATGTTTAGAAACTGCAAAAAGCGTTTCTGAATATACAGGCAGCATGGCAGTTCTGGCCTTGGGTGATTGCAGCCACATGAACATGAGAAAGCGGCGCAAAAAAACAGCCAAGAAAAAACTCTTGGCCGTCTTTTGTTTCTCTTGATATTTTCAATCAACCGAACGAATCCGGGGTAACGCAAGGTTATGCAACCTGAACGTTTTCAGCACAAGGACCTTTCTGTCCCTGTGCTTCTGTGAAAGTCACACGTTGACCTTCTTGAAGATCATCGAAGTGTACACCTTCGAGGTTTGATGAGTGGAAAAACAAGTCTTTGCTTTTACCAACGTCGATAAATCCAAACCCTTTGTCGGTTAGTCGTTTGATTGTGCCTTCAGCCATGGTTCACTAATTCCCTAAAAATA
>CAYTPS010000205.1:0-9350 GCA_964439245.1 uncultured Pirellulaceae bacterium
GTCGGCATGCAGTGTTTCACTTTGTCGGAAGCCCGGTACGATCCCATCCTGTGACAGCCAAGTGCCTGTTGAGAAAACTGACGGATCTTCTGTCTCGACTTGCACTCCGCCAACAACGATGTCATCAACAACTAAATTGCGATCCAGTCCAATAAACGGGTCGTACGCATCATTGAGGAACACAACGCGAATTTGATCTGCCGTCACATCTCCGGAAGCCGTATGGCTGTAAGAACTGAAACTCGTGCTGAGGTTGTTGAATGTAGCAACGGTGACGCCAGCGATTTGAAGTGCAAATGATTCACCACCTTCGGTACCGCGCGCGTTGACAGTGATTTTGGTACTTCCCGCGCCACCTCTGGCGAACTGAAAGTACCCAACACCGTGCAAATATTCACTCTGCCGGTTCCCCGGCACGATTCCGTCTTCCGGTTTCCATGTGCCTGTAGAGAAAACAGATGGATCTTCGGTTTCGTAGCGTACACCATCGATAACAATCGCATCGATCCGCAAGTTTTCGTCGATGTTCTGTGAAGGGTCGTAGGCATCGGTTGCCATTCGAATTCGGACTTGGTCTGCGGTAATGGTTGCAGCAGTATTGTAGGTAAGCGTTTGATACTGCTCGGCAAATCCGTTTCCACCAACGTTGTTGAACGTCCGAACAGTTGCGCCGTCAATCTGCAATTGCAGCGTTTCAGTGTTTTCGGTTCCCGCGGCGAAGATCTGGACGGTAGAAAGCATCATTCGATCTTCTAGCGTCTCTACGCGTAATCGACTGACTTGGGAGTCAGACTGACGAAAACTTGGCACACTCAATGGAGAAGAGGTCATGGCGTATTTCTATTTTCAAGCTGTGGATCATGAGAAGAACAGAGGCCCATGTTAATTTGAACAAAGATGCCGTTCAATCGACACGACTTAAAAAAAGCAGGGATTTAGCGTCTGCAATTGAGGTACCGGTATAACCGGCCACTGGCTCATAGAAGTCAGCCAAGCTTGAGGGAAAATGTCCCTACGGCCAGTTCATAGATTTGGCAATCAATGGTGGACTGTCGCACGAGTCGCTTCACTGGCAAGCTTCAGGGCGACAAAAATAACGTCGCAAAGGCGTTAAGCTACTCACCCATGCGGGGAATCTTCAGTTCAACCCCAACGGGTACCGTCGCAGGGTTCGCTAAAACACTTCGGTTGGCGAGATACAAATCGAAGTAGTACTCTGGCGTTCCAAAAAATGATTGAGAAATCGTCTGCAGCGTATCGCCGCCCTCGGTAACGTAGGTTTTGAAATCGCCATACCGGATGACCTCAGGCCCTGCATCGTTGTCCAATGGTGCGCCGGCAGTTCTCCGCTGTCGCGGCAACTGCGCGGTTTTTCGGCTCCGAGAGTCTGACTGCTGATAGTCAGACTGCTCTCTGCGATCAAGCTGGGACGCACGCGGTTCATCTGTCGCTGGTATGCTGTAGAGAGATTTCACTCGGCCCCCCTCGGGAACAGCGCTCATCTCGGCTGTTCGCACTCGGGAAACTGGCGTGTCTTGATTAAATCGGCGTTGTCTATCATTGCCTGAGGCAGCCACGTCTCGCGGCTCCCGTGTGCGGTCTCCAAAAACCTTCCATCGCTCTTGTCGTTGAGCAAACGATTCTGACGGGGCAGGGCGGTGGGTCGGCTCAAACCGCCGTTCACTCACCTTGCTACGACCAGCCAACTGATTCTCAGTTCGAAGTTGGTTGCTAGGAATCGAACGTGCGGTGGTGCGGTCCGAATTTTTCCAAGATGGACTAGGGATGAATGCCTGAGGGCGACGTTTGAGGAATTCCTGTCGTTGTATTTCCTGCCGCGCTAGTTCCTGCCGTTCAAACTCACGCATCGATTCCTCAAGGCGTTCTGATTCAAGCCGATCGGCTTCTTCTTGGCGTATTGAGCGCGCATCTGGAACAAAACGTCCCGCTGTGGTCGTTGCCGCGACGGGAAGTCTTACATCTTCGGCACGCAAAGGTTCAAACTCTTCAGCTACAGGGTGGGCCGTGTGAAACTGCTTCAGTTTCTCCTCGACTGACATTACGCCTTGCCTCACCGCGTTCCAGTCGCGCTCAGTTTGCTGAATGGGGTTTTCCAAAGTGGCACGTGAAAGCTCATCCAGTTTGGGGACCGGAAGCAATGAACCACGCTGGACGGACGCAGTTTGCGTTATCGAACGTTTTTCATGAGAGCGAAATTGCTTCGCCTGCTCTCGTCTAAAATCCTCAGCCAGAGTGGAAAAATCGGGGATGATCTCCAGCCGTTGCTGATCGGAATGATGATTTGACACAACTTGAGCGCTGTGGTTATTTGTACTGAAGGACGGATCAGCACTGTAGTCGGGCACTGGAGGTTTAACGAAGTCCGAGACCACTTCGGTAGTTACCGGTGATGCCGATCCAGAATTTTGGGGAATTACGTTGCTGGGATCAGACATCGATCTCGATGTCAAATCTGACAGCGTGACGGGGCGCGACTTTGTCGAAGCATCGAGAAACGATGAAAGAAGGCCGCCTTGTGATTTGTCCTGCTGCTGGGAAGGGACCTGTAAGTGACTGTTGGCCTTGTCAACGAATGAACTCGAAACACCTTGAAGGGGATGTTGCCGATCGGTCGGCTGTTCGTTGATGTACGAGCCAAACAAGAAAACGGCAACGAGGCAGATGCCTCCCATTACTATTTGCTGAAAAGAACCCATTGAGTCTCCATGAATAAACGCTGGTTTTGATCGCAGTTACGATCTGGTCATCCCGGACAACCCGAGACGCGCCAATCCATGGCAGTCAGTGATCGTGTAAATATTGCACGCTCGTCAGCGGTGGTACGAGAATTTGGCCAGAACGGGTCGTAGCCGAACCAAAATAAATCCCAATATTACGTCTCGGTAAACTTGAACGCTTGCACCGTTGAAGCACGCCGCACGCCCGTTCCTCAGACGGCACCGGACGAAACTAGCAGTTTTCATCTCAAACTAGTTTTCTAGGCACCATGCTTTCATATGCGCGTTAGCGCCTCCTTCGAATTGATAAATTGCTCCTTTCACTTCGCTGCTCTCTGGGCTATAATCTCACGCAATAGGGATTTGTTAGCCGCTTGCAGCCTTTATCTGCTAAAAAGCTACCTTCACGCTTGAGCGTGAATCATCCGGACGCGGAGTATGTTTTCTCCTCCCGGACTCTGGCATTGCTGGCCAACATTTCCCCTGAGTTTTAAGAATTCTAGGAGTCCCGATGCAAGCGACACGTTCTGATGTGAATGAATCTTCCAAGCAGTCTACTCGTTCGACACCACCGGCCGAGCAAGGCATTTCCACAACGTCCGTTCATGCGGGCGAAGCACATCAGAAATCTATCAACTCGATTACCGATCCTGTTGTTTTTGCTTCAACTTTCACATTCGAGAACAGCCAAGCACTGATCGATTTTGTCGAAAACGGAGCAGACCGCAGCGAGTACGGACGGTACGGATCTCCCGGCGAACAAGTCGTTGAACGAAAACTAGCGGCACTCGAAGGCGCCGAAGACGCGATCCTGTACTCCAGCGGCATGGCGGCTTTGGTTGGCGTTTTGAACTCAACTCTCTCCAGCGGAGACGAGATCGTTTTCTTTGACGAGTGTTACCATCGTTCGCGCGAGTACTGCCAAAAGTATCTTTCCAAGTTCGGTGTGGTGACCAAGGAAGTCAAGACGGGCGACTACGACGCCATGGAGGCGGCCATCACCTCCAACACCAAATTGCTTGTCAGCGAATCCCCCACCAATCCGCAGCTAAGTGTGATCGACCTCGATCGTTTTGCTGCGATCGGAAAACAACACGGCATCACGACCATCATCGATGCGACTCTGGCGACGCCATTTAACATTTCTCCGATTGCTCATGGCGTTGATTTGGTCATGCACTCGGCGACCAAATACATGGGCGGACACAACGATCTTCTAGCCGGCGTCGTCCTAGGTTCAAAAGAGCTGTTGGATCCTATCCGGAAACTGCGCGGCGTAATGGGCCCGGTCACTACACCCCATAACTGCTATCTGCTACAGCGCGGTCTGAAGACGTTTGGACTGCGAATGAAGCAGCACAACGAAAACGGCATGGCTGTGGCTCAATTTTTGGAAGACCACCCACGCGTTGAGAGAGTCTACTACCCGGGACTAGAGTCGCATCCTTACCATGAGATCGCCAAAGAAACGATGCGCGGTTACGGTGGACTGGTCACGTTCAACGTAAAAGACGCTGACTGGAAACAAACGGCCGCTATCGTCGATCGAGCAAAACTGGCGCGCATTGCGCCGTCTCTCGGTGGAGTAGAAACACTGATCGAGCAACCATTGGTGATGAGCTATTTTGATTTTACGCCAGAGCAGCGTGCTGAATTCGGCATTTACGACAACATGATCCGTCTAGCCTGCGGCATCGAAGACAGCGCGGACATCATTGCCGATCTGGAGCAATGTCTGGCCGCTCAATAGCTGGGGAAGTTCATTTGCAATCGCAACCCGGCTCGCTACATCCGCAGCCGCCGTCGCTGATACGCTGTTTGATCTCCTCGATCTCACTCTTCAATAAATCAAGGCAACCCTTTTTCGGCGGAAGATCCGTTTCACAATGGGATTTCCAGTTTATATATGGTGAGTTCCGTTTGCATTCTTCGCCGTCACAATTGTAGAAAAATCCGTAGTGCTTAGTCTGAACCTGAATCCACTTTGAACGGGTCCACGGATCGGATGGCGCGTATTGATATGCAGACTCAAAACGCCGGGTTTTCAAAGCAGGAATCAGCTGGGCTTGTGTCTGATCTACTTCGCAAGAAAACGTGGCAAGACCAACAACGAGGATTAAAAATCTGGCTGGCGAGAACGTACGAAACATATGGGCAGCTGGCAGCAAAATTTGGACTGAACATCTTGGGCCAAAAGTGCCCGTTAATCTTGTGATATTCGGCCTATCTAACCCCTTTGTCCACTATCTTGATTAGACTCGACAATCCCTTCTCAACGATTTAGGCTTATGCAGATTCCGCAGGGCGAATCTTCGCTACGACTTAACAAATCTGCTCTTCATCGCCGTTATTCCAGTGTTAACCCCCGTTTAATCTACGGTTAACCATCACAGGTAAATCTCCACTCACACAAGCCGCCATCTATGAAACCAATTCGCGTCGGTGCCGTCTCCTATCTGAACACCAAACCGTTGGTGTATGGGTTAGAGGACCACGCTGACGAAATTGATCTTTGCTTCGACCTTCCTAGCCGTCTGGCCGATCGATTGAATTCAGGAGATCTGGAAGTCGCCCTGATTCCGTCCATCGAAGCTATCGCAGGTGCCGACTACACCATTCTTTCGGACGCATGTATCGGTTGCCGCGGGCCGGTCTGGAGCGTGAAACTCCTCAGTCGCGTTCCTGCCAGCGAAATTAAAACCCTGTCCATGGACGAAGGTAGTCGAACCAGCCGCATACTGGGCCGAATTATTCTATCTGAACAGTTCGGTGTCACTCCGCAGCTGACTCAGTTGAATATGACAGAGTCATGGCAGGCTGTTTCGACCGATGCTGTGATGATCATCGGTGACCGAGCCATGACAGCAGCACCGCCCGAATTCCCATTTGTTTGGGACTTGGGAGAAGCTTGGAACAGCTGGACGGGGCTTCCGTTTGTGTTTGCAGTGTGGGCCGCGCGCACCGACAATCATCTGCAGCAGCACTTCGACCGGTTGGGAGCGATCCTATCTAAAGCACGTGACGGAGGCGTACAAAATATTGACACCATCGCGCAGCAAAGCGCGACGCAGTATGGTTTGACCGAAGCGGTCTGCCGAAATTATTTATCCGACAACCTTTACTTTCAGTTGGGCGACGCCGAAAAACGGGGCCTGGACGCGTACTTTCGCTACGCTTCAGACCTGAATGTGATCGCCCCCAACCTACAACTTCAATTCCATGATTGCCAAACAGCCTGATATCGAAGCCGTTCTCAACAAAGCCGTTGCGGGCGAACGCATTTCGTCTGATGAAGCACTGTTGTTACTGAAATCAGATAACCTCACGGCGCTTGGTGCTGCGGCCAATGCCGTGACTCGGCGGAAGCACCCCGAGCCATACCGGACTTACAACATCGACCGGAACATTAACTATACGAATGTCTGTACGGCAGTCTGCGATTTCTGTGCGTTCTATCGTGGTCCCAAAAGCGATGAGGGCTATGTGCTGGAGCGCGAAGAGTTGATGCAGAAAATTGAGGAAACGGTAAAACTCGGCGGTGAGCAAATTTTGCTGCAAGGTGGCCTGCATCCAAAATACAAACTCGACTGGTACGAGGATATGCTGCGCGAGATCAAGCAGCGATTCCCAATGGTCAACGTGCATGGCTTCAGCCCACCAGAGATTCATCACTTCACCAAATTGAATAACCTTTCGTTGGAACAGGTTCTTTCGCGTCTCAAAGACGCCGGACTAGGCAGCCTTCCCGGCGGCGGTGCCGAGATTTTGAACGATCGAGTGCGTGGGGAGATCACGCGCGGGAAAGTGATGACAGACGATTGGCTAAACGTGATGCGTGTCTGGCATAAACTAGGTGGGCGCAGCAGCGCCACGATGATGTTCGGTCACGTTGAGACTTTGGAGGAACGCATCGAACATCTCCAACGCCTACGCGATCTTCAAGATGAGACCGGCGGGTTCACGGCTTTTATTTGCTGGACCTTTCAACCAGATAACACTGAAATGTCAGACGTTGAGCCTTTGGGGGCATTCGAGTACTTGCGCATGCAAGCCGTTGCTCGATTGTTTTTGGACAACTTTGACAACATCCAATCATCGTGGGTAACACAGGGCCTAAAGATTGGTCAACTGGCGTTGACCTACGGCGCCAACGATATGGGAAGCTTGATGATCGAGGAGAACGTTGTCGCCGAGGCAGGTACTGTCCACTATTTGACTCTCGATCAAATACGTGACTGCATTTCTGAATTGGGATACGAGCCTCAGCAGCGAAATGTCCACTATCAATTGATCGATGCTGAACATCAAGCGAAATCCATAGAAGCCAATCGCGCTTGGGTTGAGGAACGCAAACAAGCCGCAAGTGGTGGCATGGTTCAACTTTCGTAGCGGCAATGCCAAATACTCCTCAAAACGAAAGCACCGACTCGCGCTTGTTTCGACCTACCACAGGAAAACAAGTTTTAGGATTGGTCATCTCATTGTTGGTGTGTTTTGGCGGGTCGGCAGTTGGCAGCGCGTTTACGATCTCAGAAATTAGTGGTTGGTACGCCGAACTGGTCAAGCCATCCTTCAACCCACCAAATTGGATTTTCGGACCGGTGTGGTCGCTGTTGTTCTTGATGATGGCGATCGCTGCGTGGTTGGTCTGGCGGCGGTGGGGGTTTGCCGCGGCCTCGACCGCGCTGATCTGCTTCGCGGTTCAACTGGTCGCCAACGTCATGTGGTCTGTGTTGTTTTTTGGAATGCACGCTCCCGGTTGGGCGTTTGCAGAGATCTGTTTGCTGTGGGTTTTGATCGCCACAACCATTTTCTTATTCTGGCGAAAAGACGCTGTCGCCGGGGGATTACTGGTCCCCTACTTGGCTTGGGTGACTTTCGCAGCAATGCTCAATTACTCGATTTGGCAGTTGAATTGATGCCGCATACTTTTTTAAAGACCACCATAAAGTCGGGATTTTGACTCTGCGACTACGACTTCATAAACTGGAGGCATACGCTGCCGATTCCCGCGAGAGTTCTCTTGTCGAATGTTGAAACCTTCTTACCCTTTGAAATGACCGCGATGCAAGTTTTCAAAAACGCGGGGAGAGTTCTCTTCGTCGCCCACATGCTTGTTTCAACTATCGCATCGGCTGATCTTCAGGCTCAAAATTTTGTTGAGTACCCCGCTCATCCTCAAACCTATGGTGATCACGTGGTGCCGACCCAATGGACGGGCGGTCCGTCAGCGATAACTCTAGTGATGGAAACCGATGAGACTATTCTGCATGCTGACGGCCTGGGGCAATCGCAACGCACAGCCAGAAACACACAGAACTTTGTCGATGATGGAAGCCCGCAGAACTTTGACAATCTCAACGTGATCGACCTGTATGGACCCCGCCTGCCGCTTTTGCAGCAGATGTCTTCCAATGGCATCTCAACTCTCACCTATAATTTCTCCACCGCCATCAACCAGTCGGTCAACTTATTCATCACTGATGTCGACTCTGGAGACGACGTCACGGTTCGCGCGTATGACAGCGCGGGCAATCCGCTGGACATGTCGCAATGAACGTTGGCCGACGAAGGTGACCTGTCTTTGATCAAGAACACAGGTACGTCAATGAGCTCTATAGTTGCGCCGGTACCAACGACCGTTTTCAACATCGATGGAATCCGTTTGACTGCGGTCAGCAATACGAACTACAACCGTTCGTACAGTATCTTGCGGGCTCCACAAAACGCTGATCTTGGCCAAATCGTTGTGGAGTTCACCGGCCTTACCACCAGCACCAGCCGAACCCAACCGCTAAATGGCTCCCACATCTATGTGGCTTTAGCGACAGAACTTCCCAAGCTTCTGGGAGATGTCGACATGGACGGTATGGTCACCTTTTCAGATATCCCACCGTTCATTTCGATTTTGAGCGCAGGAGGTTTTCAAGCCGAGGCCGATGTTGATCAGAACGGAGTCGTCGACTTTTTGGATATCGCTCCGTTCATTGACATCCTGATTGGTCAATAAACTCACAGGGGAAGGGACGGAAATGTATACAATTCTGTAGACAGCCAAAAGCGCTCAAAGCTCATTTGGCCGTGCAAAAGCATTTGGCGGAAGTGTCTAGCCGCGTAACGGCAAGTATTACATGCAAATTACATACGCTGCATCCCTCCCGACCAGCGGGAGGGCAGGGCAGCGATTGGATCACTCATCGCCGGCGCGGCACCATGAAACCATGCAAGAATCGAAATCGCAGATCTCGTCTTGAGAGAAGTACAGTGCTATCTCACGGGCAGCCGCTTCTGCTCCATCTGAGGCATGCACCAGATTCATCTGACGGCTGCTGCTGAAGTCGCCGCGAATGGTTCCTGGAGCCGCATTTAGCCCGTTGGTGGCACCAAGCATTTCTCGGATGACGCGAATTACATCCAAACCTTGGGCCACAATGGCCACTACCGGAGCCCCCGTGATGAACTCCTCCAACCCCGGATAAAATGGTTTTTCCACGTGTTCTGCGTAGTGCTCTTTGGCAAGATCGGGCGTCACCTGGATCAGTTTCATAGCGACAATCTCGATCGCTTTGTCTTCAAAACGAGAGATAATTTTGCCCATCAACCGGCGTTGAA
>CAYTPS010000206.1:0-9259 GCA_964439245.1 uncultured Pirellulaceae bacterium
GCTATAATCTGCAGCTTGCCTATGGTCGACCCGACCAACCAAGAAGCGATGGAAAACGAGAAGTTTCGCGAGCCGTCACGTGATACGAGTGCTGTTGTGACGATTTACAGCAATAGGATTCTTACCACTGGTTCTCGCTTTTCCGCTGATTAACAACGGCCGCTATTGACCAATGGATTCCAAATGAATTGGAATTCATGGAGACACAACTAAGTGCAAAAAATACAAGACTTGCTTGCTCCGTTTTCGCCGCCAGAGACGAACTTTGTTGAAAGGCTGCGCTATTGGGCTGTTGCTCTGCCCGATACTGTTGCCTATCGATATCTCAATGGTGATGATGAAAGCGATAGTTTAACGTTTTCGGAGTTGGATCTTCAGGCGCGGGCCATGGCTGCCAAACTGGTTGCGATGGGATTCGCTGGTCAGCGCGCCGTCATGCTCTATCCTCCTGGGCTAGACTTCATTCGCGCGTTTTTTGGGTGCCACTATGCGGGTGTCGTTCCAGTTCCGGCCTACCCACCGCGCCGCAACCGCAATATGGGCCGCATCAACTCGATCTCAAAAAACTGCGATGCGTCTCTAGCGTTGACGGTCGACTCGGTCACTGAAAAGTCTCGTGGTAGGATGGAAGACGCGCCGGACCTTCGACGGATTCCCTGGATCGCCACCGAAGACATCCCAACGGTAATGGCCAACGATTGGGTGCCACCGAAGATTGACAGTAATGATTTGGGATTGATTCAATACACTTCCGGGTCGACCGGATCGCCCAAAGGGGTCATGTTGACCCATGGCAATCTGATGGCCAATTGCAGAATGATTACTGAGTCATTTGAGTTGACCAATCAATCTCGCGCCTGCACGTGGCTGCCGGCGTATCACGATATGGGCCTGGTCGGGGGCATCCTGAATCCGCTGTATTGTGGCGTGTCTCAAATCATGATGTCGCCAGTTTCGTTTTTGACGTACCCGATTCGATGGTTGCGAGCAATCTCCAATTACAGGGTTCAGGTTACCGGCGGTCCGAATTTTGCCTACGCTTGGTGTGCGGCGAAAATCAAACCAGAGCAGTGCGAGGGACTGGATCTGTCGTGTTGGAATGTCGCCTTCAATGGTGCCGAACCTGTTCGATCAGACGTGATGGATTTGTTCACTGAGCGTTTTGCGCCTTACGGTTTTCGTCACGAGGCGTTCTACCCGTGTTACGGCATGGCGGAAACAACCTTGCTGGTTACCGGTGGCGAGCCAGGGAAAAAGCCTGTTATCAGAAGCTTTGAGAAAAACGAACTGGTTCAGCACCGTGTCGTCCCCTGTGATCCAGCTGACAAGAACGCGAAGATGCTAGTGGGCTGTGGGCAAGTCTGTGAGGACGAGGTTGTTCTGATTGTGAATCCGGAGACGCTCAAACCCCTCCAGGATAACCACATTGGCGAGATCTTGATCAACAGCCCCAGCGCCGGCGTGGGCTATTGGAATCGCCCAGAAGAGACTGAGGCGACATTTCGATCCCGTATCTCACCTGACGATGGCAGGGATTACGTTCGCTCAGGCGATCTTGGCTTCATGCACGACGGCGAGCTTTACGTCACCGGGCGGTTGAAAGACATGATCATTGTGCGGGGCGTCAATCGATATCCTCAGGATATCGAAACAACCGTCGAGCAATGTCATCCGTGGACGCGCTCCGGCGGTGCTGCTGCGTTCGCCGTCAATCGTTGGGACAGAGAGCACTTGGTAGTTGTTTGCGAAGTGGAACGCGGTCGCAAGAGTCGAGATTTTGAAGCGGTGATTGACGCAATTCGCGCCAGTGTGACCGAGGAGCATGATCTGCCACCCGACGCAATCGTGCTGGTTCGAGCCCACAGTGTTCCCAAAACCTCCAGCGGTAAGGTACAGAGGCATGCCTGTAAGAATGCCTTCAACGATGGCGATTTATTGGTCATCGCGGAATGGGTGTCTTGGAAGGAAACGGCTGCCAAATCGGAGAAGTCTCAAAGAAGTGCCGATCGCCATGACTTGTTGGCTCCTTCTGCCAACGGAATGATGGTCGCCGATGATGAGACGTTGAATCCAACGGTGCTCGCTGCGGTGATTAAGGTTGTCAAACAAGTTGGAGAAGGTCGGGCGAAGGACGTTGATGCTGATTCCAATATTGTTCACCTCGGGCTTGATTCGATGGAACGATTGGACATTGCCCACACGCTTGAGCAAATGTTCGGCGGACGAATTCCTGAGGAGGTTTTGCAAGACGTTGAGACTGTGCGTGAGGTTGCTGAAGCGATCGAAACCCATGTTGGAGTTGAGCTGGTTGATGTTTCGGCAACGGGTGCCAAGAAGTCATCCCGCATTAAGGGTCCTATTCCGGACTCCTACTACAAGCTGGAGAAGATGCCCGAGTTCCTTCGGCTCAACGCTTTGCAAACAAAGATTGAATCTACGGGGATTCGCAACCCGTTCTTTTCCGTCCACGAAGGTCGCATTGGAGATACGACGCGCATTGATGGCAAAGAGTTGATTTCGTTTGCCAGTTACAACTATCTGGGGTTGTCTGGCCATCCAAAAGTCAACGAAAGTGCGATTGAAGCGATCAACACCTTCGGCACCAGCGTTTCGGCAAGCAGAATCGTATCAGGAGAAAAGACAATCCACAGGGAGTTGGAACGAGAGTTGGCCGAGTTTCTGGGTGTCGAGGACATCATTACTTTCCCCGGCGGTCATGCCTGTAACGAGTCTGTGATTGGTCATCTGGTAGGGCCGGGTGACTTGATCATTCATGATAGCTTTGCCCACAACAGCCTGATTCAAGGCGCTGAACTTTCTGGTGCGCGGCGACGCCCCTTTGACCACAACGATCATCAACAGCTCTACGAAATTCTTAAAGAGACGCGTGATGATTACCGTCGAGTACTGATTGTCGTGGAAGGTTTATACAGCATGGACGGGGATTTTCCTGACCTTCCAAAGTTTGTTGAGATCAAGAACAAGTTCAAGGCGTGGATGTACGTTGATGAGGCCCACTCGATTGGCACGTTAGGCAAGACTGGACGCGGGGTGGCGGAAGTGTTCGGTGTAAAACGCGATGAAGTCGAATGTTGGATGGGTACGTTGAGTAAATCTTTCGGGAGTTGTGGTGGATTTGTCGCCGGCAAAAAAGAGATGATCAAGTATCTGCGTTATACGACTCCTGGCTATGTGTTCGCTGCGGGAATGCCACCAGCCAACGTAGGCGCGGCTCTTGGGTCACTTCGCGTACTGCAAAAACATCCAGAACTTGTCACTCAACTGCAAGCAAATTCGGCATTGTTTCTGAAGCTGGCGAAAGAAGCCGGACTTAACACCGGTATGGCGCAAGGAACGCCAATCATTCCGATCATCACTGGAGATTCAATTCGGGCACTTCAACTCTCCGAAGCACTTCATCAGCAGGGCATTAACGCGCAACCGATCTTGTACCCAGCGGTCCCTGAATCTGAAACGCGGGTGAGGATTTTCATGACGGCAATCCACACTGAAAAGCAGATTAGATACTCCGTAGAGAAATTGACCGAAGCATGGGAAAAAATAAAGAACCAAGACAAAAATGAGTCGCTCGAATCAGTCGTGAGCTAATTGTGTGTGAAACGATTGGCTCAACGACACTCGGTCTTTGAACATCCAGATACTTTGGCAGAAAGTCTGCTTCGCCGATCGTTGCAGCGGTGTTTTTCTCTAATGTACAGTGCTTTCGATATCAGATCTTGAATACCCAAACGAATACTTCAGATCCGATGGTCCAAACCAGCCAGCTACGCAAGGCGTTCGGTAGGTTTGTTGCACTGAACAACGTCACATTGGATGTTGGTCGCGGCAAAGTCTTTGGTCTGCTTGGCCCAAATGGTGCCGGGAAATCGACGCTGATTCGTACCTTGATGGGCTTTCTCAAGCCAACCTCTGGCTCGGCATCGGTTGACGGCATGGATTGTCATTCGGATCGGTTGGCTGTCCACCAGCAGGTAACGTACTTACCGGGCGACGCACGTGTCTATGGCTTGTTGAAAGGCCGCTCGGTTTTGAAGCAGTTCGCGCGCTATCGCAATAATGCGAGCTATCAACGCGCCTTGGACGTCGCCGAACGACTTGAGTTAGACTTGTCGCGTTGGGTGGGATTGATGTCGACTGGGATGCGGCAAAAACTTGCTCTTTCAGTCTGCCTGTCGGTGGATTGTCCACTTGTGATTCTTGATGAACCGACTGCCAACCTCGACCCAACCATTCGTGGCCGAGTGCTTGAGTTTGTTTCGGAGGCGAGAAGGGCAGGGCGGACTGTGATTTTTTCCTCGCATGTGTTGAGCGAAATTGAAGAGGTTTGTGATGAAGTAGGGATTCTGAAGAGAGGGCAGCTGGTCTATCGCGAGTCGATGTCCAGCCTCAACCGACAGCACCGGATTACCGTCGGTTGCCAAGCAGGATTACCGCCGGTGCCGGAGGCGCTTTCTAGCATTTTGACAATCGAGCAGAGGAATGGTCGTTCTGTGATCGAGACTCCAGATCGAGTGCCTGATGTTTTACGCTGGTTGGCCCAAGCGAACTTAGAGGAAGTCTCCATCGAGCCCATTGGTCTAAAATCTGTCTATCAGAGGTTTCATCAATGAGCGAACCGAATCAAGGAAGCACGCCTTTTAACTTCGCGCTGGTGCGAAAATATATCAGCGAGTCGACGTTGCTGTTCGTCGGACTCGTCCTAGGCGTGTTTTCGTTCTGTTATTTCCGCGTTAGCGTGGTGGGGAAGCTTGATACTGCGCAGTTTCAACAGATCATGGATCTGTTACCCAAGGATTGGCGAAAATTCTCTTCTGTCGATTTTGATTGGCTAGTGTCCTACTTGGGCCGAACCTCCTTTACGCTCGACGAGCCGATGTTGATACTGTTGATCTCTGCGTGGGCGATCGTGCGTGGCTCTGACGTCGTCAGTGGTGAATTAGGGCGGGGGACCATGGAAATGTTTTTGGCCCAACCAATCAGCCGCACCCGAGTGTTTTTGCACCATGCGGCGCTTACAGGTATCGGTGTGCTGATATTGGTGTTGGTCGCGTGGTTGGGGATGTCGATTGGCCTGTGGAATACCAATGTAGAAGAAACTCGGTACCCTGAAATATTGGGGTTTCCTGTTACATTCGTTGGTCCCAAAACAGCGGTTGTCGCTGAGTTGTTTGGACTGCCGGCAGGATTTCTACAACCCAAAACCGCTAAGATCCCAATGTCGTCAGAGGTGGATGCGATCATGTTTCTGCCCGGGATCGTGAATATGTTTTCACTTGGTTTTTTTCTCTCGGCATTCTCCGCTTTGGTCTCGTCCATCGACAGTTTCCGCTGGCGGACGTTGGGTATTCTTTCGGCGTTCTACTTCGCCAATGCGGGAATCAAAATACTTGGGATGTCGTTGGATGAAAGTCCATGGGTAGTTTATTGCAGTATTTTTGGTCTGTATTCGCCAGCCAATTCGATTGAGCTTGCCCAGCACAACCTGTTCGATGCCTTGCAATGGTTGCGCTATGATGATGCAGGAGAGTTTGTCTGTTCCGGGCCATTGTTGAATAACTCAGTTTTGATTGGATTGGGGTTTGTTTGTTACCTGATTGGCTTGCGCGTTTTTCAGAAACGTGATCTACCTGCTCCAACTTAGTGTTTATATGCCAAAGCTTGACCAGAGACTGATCACGGTGACTCGTCAAATTCGCTCGGGAGTACATGCCGATATAGGGTCGGATCATGGACTCTTGCTAGCGTCGCTGTTAGGCAGCGGACGGATCAACCACGGGATCGCAATCGAAAACAAACTGCTGCCTTTTGAGAATTCAAAGCGAACCTTGGCGGAATTGGCTGCCGATGTGAGGTTGGGCGATGGAATGGAGGTCCTTGAATTCGACGAGGCAGATAGTCTTTCGATCTGTGGAATGGGGGCCGAAAACATGCGGGCGATTCTGGAAAAATATCCTGATCGAGTTCCCGGATACGTCGTGTTGCAACCCAACTCTCGAGCGGAGTTAATAAGACGCTGGGCGTGGCAGGCCGGGTACTGGTTGGTTGCCGAACAAGTTGTAAGAACGACCGGAAGATACGCGATACTCACCTTTCGCCGCGCTTCAGCGGAAACGCCCCAAGATGATCCAGCATATGACGGTGTGGATCGAGCATGTGGTTTTGAGTTCGGGCCATTGTTGCTCAAAGCGCGGTGTGCCGATCTTCTTGCGGATCTATTGGAAGAAAAAACGTACTGGAGTCAGTTCAGCCAACTGACTCCCGAACGCCACCGACGGTGTGTGTTAATCGACCGGGCCATTGCTCGCTTTAATGAGAGCCTTGTCGAAAAGGCTGCAGAATGAACGAACAAACATCCGATCGGTTCAGGTTCTTTCCTCAGTTGAACGATCTTCCTGAAGAGAATCGTCATTGGTTGGGATCAGATAGTCGGCTTTATGAATCGGCCGCTGCGACCTATTTCGCCGACAACACTCTCCAGAATCGCTTGGTGCGGGCGCTTGCCGCTGAGCGTTTATTGCCGATCAAGGAAGTGTTGGAGAGTTTTGAGTTCTTTGCGCGGGTGCGAAAACAGACGCGTGCCGGCTGTGTGGCCGATTTGTGCTGTGGCCACGGGTTGATCGGCGTTCTGTTCGCCATGTTTGAGAAACGTGTTGAGCGCGTGATGTTGGCGGACCGTGTACAGCCTCCCAGTCGATTGAAGCTGATCGAGATTGCGACTGAGATCGCGCCTTGGATTGAGCCAAAAATTAAAAATGTGACGGCGAAGCTCGCGCCCGGAGGTAGCACAGTTCCACTAGGTACCGCGGTCGTTAGTGCTCACGCCTGCGGCGTGTTGTCGGACTTGTGTATCGAAATTGCGATCGAGAGCGGCGGACCATTGGCGATATTGCCATGTTGCTACCCCAAATCAGCGTGCGAAGCGCCACAATCGTTGGTGAAAGCCTTGGGACTGAGAACGGCATTCGATGTTGACCGAACATATCGATTGGAATCGGCCGGTTATTTGGTGCGATGGACCTCAATTCCATCGGCGATTACACCCATGAATCGCATTATATGTGCGCGGAAAACGGATGAGTAGGAATTGCCAACTCAATCTTCGCGGAACTGGTCGTACTCTGGATTCACGTCGGCATCTTTGAAAATAGGACGGTCTTTCCAAAGATCAAAAGTTGCTTTTAACTGACGTGTGTCTTCCGGGTACTGTCCTTTGTCATTGGTGTCCTTGATCCACAAATCCAAGATCTTTCGATGCTCTAGCAACTGGCTGGCCAATGCTGGGTCGGTTGCCAGATTGTTGATCTGGTGCGGGTCGGAAATCAAATCGTAAAGTTCTTCTTCCGGTCTGATTCCGAACCAATGTTCTTTCTGATATTCGTTTAAGGTTCCGTCCTTGTAGGCTTGCTTCAACGCTAGAACAGTGGGCAGTTTGTCTCTGTATTGTGGTTGCAACATTGGTCGGTTTGGATAGTAGTTGCGTATGTATCGCATGCTGTCGGTTCTCACAGAGCGAATCCGGTCAATCGTGTAATCGCATCGATCACGTGCCGATATGACGTGAGTTCTTGGTTTGTAATCGGAACCAAAAAGGTCTTGGCCGTCGAGGTAATCTGCAATCTTGGCTCCGGCTAGAGCTAGAGTGGTGGCCGAAATGTCTAAAGCAGAAACGAGTTCATTTCGGATACTGCCTGACTTGATTGCCGGGTGTTCCCCTGTCACGATCAGTGGAATGTGTAATCCACCTTCGTAGCAAAACTGTTTGTGCCGCAGCGAGTGGTTGCTGCCATGATCGGAAAAGAAGAACACAATCGTGTTTTCAAGTTGACCGTCGGTCTTCAGTTGGTCCAAGGTCGCTTCTACACGAGCGTCGGCTCCGCGCGCTGCGTTGTAGTGCACCGTCCACGCAGCACGCAAAGGCTTCATGTCGGGGAAGTATGAGGGAATGGGGACGTCGTTTGGTTCTAGCTTCTCGCCCTCCCGCACATGTTTCGCGTGCGCTTTGCCGCCCATGATTTGAATTTGCCCAAACCATGGCTTGGATTTATCTGGATTCTGTCGCCATGTCTTATCCGTGATGGACAAGAAGTTTTTTCCCTTGTTTCCCTGCCATCCGTTTTCTCCCGGTTTGTAGTCGTCTGCTGACCCGACATCGTAGAGCTCAGTCCGATCGTAGTGGAAGTTATAATCGTCTTTGCCATCATTGAACGTGAAGTATCCCGCTTCCTTCATTAATTCTGGGATTGTCTTGATTCCATCGGGCAAGTGGATCCTCAATTCCTCTGGAACTACTTCTCCATCTGTGAATCGACTTGAGCGATGTTGGTGGGTACCCGTCGTAGTCTGCATTACACCGGTGATCAATGCGGATCGGCAAGCCGAACACACTGGTGCAGAGACGAAGGCCCTTTTGAAGATGACCCCATCGGAAGCGAGTTGGTCGATTGTCGGTGTGTGCCCAGTGTTGATTGGGTCGTCGTAGCAACCCATGAAAGGCGACAGGTCTTCGGCGAGAATCCAAAGAATGTTTGGGCGATGTGGTTGATCAGGCGCTTTTTTGGCTGTTGTTGGATCCGCGGCATGATTGCTACCTGCGGTCAGCCACATCGTGATGAGAATTAGGGCGAAAGAAAGTGGTCGGTACATGTTGCGTCCTTTTGCGCGATCTCGGTAGAGAAAACTAATTTGATGGTGTCGGGGAATCTGGATGTGGTTGCGGCATTGGTGCATTCATAGTCTTCTGCCAGGTTTTCAATTTATCTCTTAGCCTTCGAGTAAGGTCAGGCCGCTGCTGGGCTAGGTTGTACGACTCTCCAAGGTCTTCGGCCAGGTGATACAGCTCACAATCCCCACGTTCGTAGAACTCGATCAGTTTCCAGTCACCATCAAGTATCGAAGCTCCGGGGGTCCATGTCGATCCGTGGTAGTGAGGGTAATGCCAATATAGCGTCCGTTTCTCAGAGTTAGGTTCGCCCTTCAATTCAGGAACTAGGCTCTTGGCGTCACAATGCAAATCAGGTCTCGATTCGATTCCAGCAAGCTCCAGTATTGTTGGAAAGAAATCCATGCTGACCGCCACATTTTCACAAACACTTCCGGGGCGCGAAATGCCAGGGGCTCGAATGATCATGGGCTCCCGCACGCCACCTTCGTACAGCCAACCCTTGCCGGACCTCAGTGGGAGGTTTGAAGTCGGCCCTGCCTTCCGCGACGTACACAGTCCCCCATTGTCAGAGAAGAA
>CAYTPS010000207.1:0-9216 GCA_964439245.1 uncultured Pirellulaceae bacterium
TTCGTTTTACCGCGCCTTGGTCTGTTAGGTAATCAAAAATGAAGCGTTCGCTAACAAAACGGGCCATGGCGGGAACCAGTTTGGTGGTTGGACGCGTCGCAAATTGGTTGATTGTTTCTTGAATTGCCGGGGCATCGGCAGCGTCGACAATTTCGTAGTATCTTTCTAATTGTCCTGTGAACTTTTTCTGTAGGAAAGAGTCAAGAAACATTTCGACCATCACGTGTGCCACAAAACCTGACCGCATGCCGTGTTCGGTACCGTAGATCTCGCGAATCTCAATCGCCAATTTCATTTCGTAGTCTCGAAAGGCGGCGGAGGTGTGGAACCAGTAGTCATCACGGTGGTGCTGGACGACACCTTGCGCTAATTCGGCGAGAGTCGAATTTTCATCGTCGATCAGCGGCGTTGCCCGTTTCTCACGCAAACGACACTTTCGGTCTGCCGCAGCCAGCCAATCCGGGAGGCTCGCGCCGATCGCAACTAGTGGACGATCAAGAAAAGGTAAGGCGTGGGCAAAACTGTTCATGGAATCTTTCGTAGTGCAAGCATCACGCTTGCCAACAAGACAAGCAGGACGCTTGAGTTACGCTTGGTGAGCGTATTCGATCGCGCGCCCGAAAACGTGTTGTTCGAATTGATCTTGGCCATCTTCTTTGCGGAAGACCTCATGCCCCATCACCCAAGTCCTTATCGGCCACCCCTGTAAGGTTGTTCCGTGCCACGGTGACCAACCGCATTTCGTCTGTTGGTCTTCGTTTCTCACTTCAATTTTCAGATCCATGTCGACCAAGACCAAGTCTGCATCATAACCTACGGCAATTTTCCCTTTGTGTTTCATGTCCCACACACGCGCTGGAGCTTCGCACATCCATGCTACAACTTGCTCGATCGAGCAACGTCCTTGGTTGACTTCATTGAGCATTAAGGCCAGAGAGTTTTCAACTGCCGGCAATCCCGAGGGGCATTGGGGATACGGCAACTGTTTTTCTTCTTTCGTGTGAGGCGCGTGATCGGTGGCAATGACCTCGATCGTGCCATCCAGTAGTGCAGAGAACAACGCTTCATTGTCAGTTTTGTTCTTGATCGAAGGGTTCATCTTCACCAGCGAGCCAAGCGTCTCGTAGTCTTCCACAGAAAAGAACAAATGGTGCGGGCAGGCCTCGGCCGTGATCAGATCGTGCTTTAATTTGGCGGCACGGATGAGTTCGACTTCATCGGCCGTCGAAACGTGTAGGACATGAAACCGATGTTGGTGTTTCTCTGCCAGCGCAATTGCTCGCGCTGTCGCGATTTTGGCTGCTTCGTAATCGCGTACCAGCGAATGAGCCGCGACGTCGGTGCGATCAGCATATTTTGCGGCGTTGGCGCGCACGGTAGTTTCGTCTTCGCAATGGGCACAAATCGTAAGGGTCGTTTCAGCGAAGATGGTCTCCAAAGCCGCTTGTTCGTCCACCAGTAGGTCGCCCGTACTCGAACCGATGAAGATCTTGATGCCCGGTGTACGAACGGCGTGTTTCAATTCGCTGGCATTGTTGGGAGTTGCGCCGATGTAAAAACCAAAATTGACAATGCTCTTTTTGGCTGCAATGGCCAATTTATCATCGATCAAATTCTGTGTGATAGCGTTGGGAATCGTGTTGGGCATTTCTAGGAAACTGGTCACTCCGCCTTTGGCACAAGCGCGCGACGCGTGAGCCAGATCTTCTTTAGTGGTCAATCCGGGTTCACGAAAGTGGACCTGATCGTCAACCACCCCAGGGATCAAGAGTTTTCCGCCGCCATCGATTACTTCGTCAGCACCCACTTGTGCCGCCGGATCGATATCAACGATCTTTCCGCCATCGATCAATAGAGAGGTTTCAACCAACTGTCCGTCAATGACGGCGTTGACGTTGCGAATCAGGGCGCTCATGTGGCGTTCTCGGGGTTTTCTTCGGTCAATCGAGATTTGAGTAATAGCAGAATCGTGACACACTTTGCGTCCATTGACCAGACGCCTTGGCGATTGGATCACAAATTGCGATACTGTTTTTTCTCATTCATTTGATGAGCCAGCCGTTCATCAAATGAGTTAGGAATCTACGAAAATCTTACAGGATCATACAGCGATGCAAGACTTCGAAAAACTTGGCGCATTCTATCTCGGCCGCGAATACGACATTGCCCAACGTGCAGGCAAAGAAGACCTGTTGCTTTATAACTCGAAAGATCTTTGTACACATGCGGTTGTCGTTGGGATGACCGGCTCCGGAAAGACGGGTCTTTGCGTGAACCTTCTTGAGGAAGCCGCCATCGATCGAATCCCTTCGATCATCATTGACCCCAAAGGAGACATCTCCAACCTGTTGCTTTCGTTCCCAAATCTGACTCCTGAAGAATTCCGTCCATGGATCGATGAAGGCCAAGCGGACCGTGAAGGCGTTTCTCCGGAAGTGTTCGCCACCAAGGAGGCGGAAAAATGGAAGGCGGGTCTCGAGAGTTGGGGGCAGGACGCCGAACGCATTCGCATGATGCGCGATACAGTAGAAATGCGTGTATATACTCCGGGGGCGACCTTTGGACGGCCACTGCCGATTCTAAAATCGTTTGATGCTCCTAACGAGCAGGTCCTTAACGATGCGGATCTATTGGCCGACAGAATTAGCTCTACGTCGTCTGGGCTACTGTCCCTATTGGGGATCGACGCCGATCCGATTCGATCCAAAGAGCACATTCTGATTTCAAATATCCTTAACCACACATGGAGCAAGGGGCAGAATCTCGATCTGGGAACGATGATCAGCAAGATTCAGGATCCGCCGTTTGAGCGCGTCGGCATCATGGAGTTGGACAAGTTCTATCCGGAGAAAGATCGCCGCGATTTGGCGATGACGTTGAATAATTTGTTGGCGTCGCCCAGTTTTTCTAGCTGGATGGTTGGTGAGCCGGTGGACATTAAGCGTATGTTGCATACCAGTGAAGGTAAGCCTTGTGTTTCGATCGTCTCGATCGCTCATCTCTCCGAAGAAGAGCGGATGTTCTTCGTCACCATTTTGTTAAATGAAATGTTGGCATGGATGCGTACACAAGCCGGTACGTCCAGCCTCCGTGGGATTCTCTATATGGATGAAGTGTTTGGTTATTTTCCTCCGGTAAAGAATCCGCCATCCAAACAACCAATGTTGACGTTGCTGAAACAGGCGCGTGCGTTTGGACTAGGTTGTGTGCTGGCGACCCAAAACCCGGTCGACCTGGATTACAAAGGGCTGTCCAATGCTGGAACATGGTTCCTCGGGCGATTGCAAACCGAACGCGACAAAGCGCGCGTGCTGGAAGGTCTCGAAGGAGCCTCCACCCAAGCCGGAAGTAGTTTCGACAAAGGCGCGATGGAAGAAGTTCTGGCTGGACTTGGCAACCGAGTGTTCCTGATGAACAACGTCCATGAGAACCAACCAGTGACGTTTGAAACTAGATGGGCGATGTCATATCTGCGTGGACCGCTGACGCGTTCGCAATTACAGAAGATTACCGACGAAGATCCGAACTACGACGCAGCGGCTGCTGCTGGAGCAACCTCCAGTGGAAGACCCGGCACACGTAAGAAACGCGGATCGTTGACGCCGCAAGTTAACCAGCAGCAATTGGTGCCTTCTTCGGTGGATCAGTTTTTCGTCGAGTGCAATAAACGTATCGGCGATGGCGAGCGTTTGGTTTATCGACCTACATTGATCGGCGAGGGACGTGTCCACTACGTGCGAGCGACTTACAAGATCGACAAATGGATGGAGTTGAAGTTTTTGGCTGAAGTAGAGGACGGTGACCTGCCCGACGAAATCTGGAACGATGCGGATCCTCTGGTTGAGATGTTGGACTTCTCTCGCAAGCCGGATCCTGATGCCGAGTTTGGTGAACTACCAAGCGAGATGCAAAAATCAAAGAGCTTCACGTCGTGGAAGAAGGAGTTGAAGGAATTTCTCTATCGAGAGAAAGCTCTGACGATTTACAAATGCGCTGATTTGAAAGTCTATAGCCAGCCGGGCGAAGAGTTGGGAGATTTCAAGGTGCGCCTGGAGCAACTTGCTTCAGAGGAACGCGATGAGGCAAGAGAAAAGTTGGAGAAGAAATATGCTTCGAAACTCTCTACTTTGCGAGATCGTATTCGCCGTGCCGAAGACAAAGTGGAAGTGCAGGAAGAACAGTACAAGCAAAGCCAGAGAAGCAGCTATATTTCGATCGGAACGACAGTGTTGGGAGCTTTGTTTGGTCGCAGCTTGGTCAGTGCCACCAGCGCACGGAGGGCCGGTAGTTCGATGCGGGCCGCTGGGCGTGTTTCAAAAGAGAAAGCGGATATCGCCCGAGCCGAAGAGGATTTGGAAGCCGTTATTCAGAAGTACGAAGATCTTGAAGCAGAATTCACTCAAGATTTGGAAGAAGTCGAGGAAAAGTTGACCATCGATGAAATGGAGTTTGAAGAACTGAGAGTGCCGTCTCGTAAGAGCGATATCTCCATCGAACAGTTTGGTGTCTGCTGGTTGCCGTTTGTGGTGGACGAATCAGGAGATGAAAAGCCCGCTTACTAATGGATTCAGTCGGCAACAGATCTCTAGTACGACTTTTCAATTAAGTTTTCCCCGTCTCACAAACGCTAGATTCCCTGTCATTGACAGCTCAAAGCCAAGCTAATCCCGCTGGTTTTGACCATTGGCGAAAAATGATTGGGGCAAATGTCTTCTCAGAACGTCGCTTGCGTGTAGAGGATTGTCACCTTAGTCGAGTGTGACTCCGAACATTTGCCAAAAGATGAAAGTGAGCATCATGAGAAAAATAACCACGATTCTGTCATTAGTTGCGATTGCATTTGCTTGGGTTGCAGCCGACTGTTCTGCCAGTCCGTTGGAGCGCGAGAGAGGCAAAAATGGAGTCCAAAATAGAAGCGGAAAAGCCGATCGGCAACAACGCGGGGCCGGACGAGACCCTGCCCAACGAGTGCAACGAATGATCGAACAATTCGATACTGACGGCGACCAGAAACTGGATGCGGCAGAACTCCAAGAATTTTTGTCGGCTGCTAACCAGCGACGTGGGCAAGGAGCTAGTAGCCAACGCGGCGGCAAGAGAGCCGGAAAAGGCGGACCGGGTGGCAAAGGTGGTAAGGGAGAAGGCCGCAAGGGAAAGAAGAGGCCGGGCGAGGGCACAGATTTCCAAGGTGCGACTCCAAATCTTCCTCCGGCTGAGTAATGTTTGTTCCGATAAACAGTGAGTGAAATTCACTCACTGTTGTTCTTTCTGGCAGCTCTTTTTGGATGAACGTCTATGTTGCGCCACAAGACCATCGTCAACGCAGTTGTTCTTGCCACGTTGTTGTGTTTGTTCGTTCTGGACACAACGAGCGTGGCTTATGGCCAGCAAAACGCGGGGAGTCCCGAACAAATAGAGTTCTTTGAATCTAAGATCCGACCGGCGCTGGTAAAGTACTGCTACCAGTGTCACTCTTTAGAAGAAGGCGACAGCCGCGCAGGCTTATTGGTCGACACTCGGGCAGATCTCCTTCAGGGAGGCGATGGCGGCCCTGCAATTGTACCGGGCGATTTGGAGAGTAGCTTATTGTGGGAGGCCATTAACTACGAAGGCAGTGAGATGCCTCCCAGCCAACCGATGCCGGATGAAGTCATCGCCGACTTCAAAAAATGGATCGAAATGGGAGCCCCCGATCCGCGTGTGCGAGCCACAATCGAGTTTCACTCGAATATTTCCCAAGAAGATATCAACAACGGAAAAAAGCACTGGGCATTTCAACGGCCTCATGCGAAATCCGTTGCTTCCATCGACCAACTGGTGAACGAAAAACTTGCTGCGGCAAATCTAGAACCCGTTGAACCTGCCGATGCGTATACGATGTTGCGCAGATTGAATTTCGATTTGATTGGTTTACCACCAACGGTTGAGGAAATCCTCTCTTTCAACGACGCATGGGACGACGACAAGGCAAGTGCGATTGAAAGCAAGGTGGATGAACTTCTTGCTAGATCCCAATACGGCGAACGTTGGGGGCGGCATTGGTTGGACGTAGCGCGGTATGCCGATACGTCCGGCAATGTAAATGTGACTTTTCCCCATGCGTGGCGGTACCGCGACTATGTGATTGATGCGTTCAATAAGGACACGCCTTACGATAAATTCGTTTCACAGCAAATTGCTGGCGATTTATTGCCAGCCAAAACCAAGCAACAGTGGCAGGAGAACCTAATCGCTACCGGATTCTTGGCGGTTGGAATGAAACGGCTGGACGAGCGCAACCCTCGGAAATTTCAAGCCGACCTTGTTGATGAACAGATTGACACAGTTTCGCAATCGATTCTTGGCGTTACAGTAGCTTGTGCCCGCTGCCATGATCACAAAACGGATCCTATTCCCACAACGGATTATTACGCGTTAGCAGGTATCTTTCACAGCACAAACACACTCTACGGAACAGTCTTTGGCCAGCAGAACCACCGACCGGCCGATCTGATTTTGTTGCCCATTTTGGATCCGAAAAAGAAGGGCGACGTGTCGATGGAAGAATTGGAACGCCAAATGGAACGAGTCAACGAACAAAGGTTGGCGGCACGCGAAGAAGCCGCGCGAACTGGCAACAAAGTACAGAGAAAATTTGTGACCCTGCGAAATGCAGAATCACGCATCAAAGGAATGATGGCCACTCTCAATCCGGATGGCACGACAAAGACATACGGAATGGGCACGCAAGACGCGGACGAGAAAGTTAATGCAAATGTGTTAGTCGGTGGCGACGTCGACCGTCCCGCCCAGAAAGTTGAACGTGGTTTCTTACAGGTATTGGACCACATGGCAGATTTGGAAATTCCCAACGATTCCAGTGGCCGGAGGCAATTGGCCCAGTGGTTGACCTCACCAGACAACCCGCTGACAGCGCGGGTTATGGCCAACCGAATCTGGGGACACCTACTAGGTACGCCGTTGACCCAAACGCCAAACAACTATGGAACGACTGGAACGAAGCCGTCTAATCAACCGCTTTTGGATTACCTTGCGGTCAGCTTTGTCGACAAAGATTGGTCGGTCAAAGCACTGATTCGCGAAATTGTGCTGTCAAAGACCTACCAACGCAGTTCGTCTTATGAGCCAAAAAATTTCGAAGTGGATCCGTTCAATGAATTGTTATGGCGGGTGAGTCCCAAAACACTTGATGCAGAGGCGATACGCGATGGGATGCTGGCGATTGGAGGGGCACTCAAAACCACTCGCCCATATCGATCCGATGTTGCTGAATTGGGAGACGGAAGATTCGGCCGTACCTTTGATGAGACTTCATTTGACCAAAACAATCGCAATCGATCTGTGTACCTCCCTATTGTGAGGAACAAGGTCAACGAGGCGTTGGCACTGTTTGATTTTCCAGACCCAAACATTACTAGTTCTGGTCGAGCCAATTCAATTGTGCCGACCCAGGCGCTGTATATGATGAACAGTGAATTCGTAGTAGAGCAGGCAGCCCGAGTGGCTGTTGAAATGTCTGATAAGGGCAGTGCAAAGGAACAACTGCAATGGGCGTTTTTGACGATCTTCGGTCGGCTACCGACACCAGAAGAAGTGAAAGTGAGTGTGAGATACGTGAAGAGCCTCAGCCCTCCAGAGAATTTCTTGGCCGCTGTCGAACCAAGCATCCGGACTAATCAGCGGTCACGTCGAAACGCTCAACAAAGCAGTCGAAGTTCCGCGCGCCGGGGAATGGCGAAGGTGCCTCAAACCGATGCCGAATTCCCAGAGCTCAATGATGTTCAACGCCGTTTGGCCGTGTTTTGCCAAGCGTTGCTCGGCAGTGCCGAATATCGAATCTTGAATTAGAAACCACCCTTGCCCGAAATCAGTATCGCGAGACTGAAACGTTTCCTTCACTGGAGAAAACAACATGACAATCGAGATCAATCGTCGCAGTGCAATAAAGACATTTTCGTCGTGCCTTGGCTCTTTGGCATTCGCTGCTTTGGCAACGGGAGAAGCAATTGCTCAAGAGGCAAGCACCAATCCATTGGCGCCGAAGGACACTCACTTCAAGGCACGAGCCAAGCGCGTTGTTGTTCTGTTCATGTCTGGAGCGCCGTCTCATGTTGACACGTTCGACTACAAACCCAAATTGAATTCGTTCTCTGGGAAAACGAGCGACGCAGGTGCCAGCAAGTTGTTGGGCTCCCAATGGAAGTTCAGACAGCACGGCAAAAGTGGACTGTGGATTTCAGACCTCTTTCCTCACATGGCCAAACACGCAGATGAATTGTGTTTGCTTCGAGGCATGCACTGTGATCAACCTAGTCACGCGGCAGCCAAACAAGCGGCGCACACTGGAACGCCTCAGTTTATTCGCCCATCTTTAGGCGCATGGTCGGTCTATGGATTGGGGACAGAGAATGCAAACTTGCCGGGATTTGTGTCTTTGGGCGCTGGTGCGGGAACCAATTTTGGTAGCGCTTTTCTTCCTGCCGCATTTCAAGGGACTGAAATTAATACGGGAGTTAGTTCTGGACGGGGCCGTAGAAGAGGAAGTAGCACTAGCGCCGCCAACTCGCCAACTGTTCCAAATATTAATCCGCTGCTTGACCGCAAAACACAACGGGCTCAGCTTGACTTTATGCAGCAGCTCAATCGAGCCAAACTTAAGCGGGACCGGCATCAGCCTCAGGTCGAAGGCATCATTCAATCTTATGAATTAGCTTTTCGGATGCAGGCGACGATGCCGGAAGTCGTTGACCTGTCACAAGAGTCTGTGAAAACCAAAGAGCGGTATGGCATTGGTGAATCGGATACCAACACCTTCGGGACGCAATGCTTGACAGCGCGTCGTATGTTGGAGGCGGGGGTTCGGTTTGTGGAACTAAATAGTTCAGGCTGGGATCATCACAATGATCTCAAGGCGGGGATGGAAACGCAGTCAAAACAAGTCGATAAACCAGTCGCGGCACTGATTGCGGATCTGAAACAACGTGGAATGCTGGAAGACACTCTCATCATTTGGGCGGGGGAGTTTGGCCGTACGCCGCACGGAGAAAACGGGGACGGACGAGGCCACAATAATCGCGGCTACACAACCATCATGGCCGGCGGCGGTGTCAAAGGTGGCTTCAGCTATGGTGCAACCGACGAATTGGGCTACGAAGCGGTCGAGGGGAAAATGCATACTCACGATTGGCACGCAACGATTCTGCATCTGCTGGGGCT
>CAYTPS010000208.1:0-8965 GCA_964439245.1 uncultured Pirellulaceae bacterium
GATGAGCTTGCCGATGGAGGTGATTTTGTAGGTCGTCTTCTTGCCGTTAACGACTTCGATCTCAGTGCCAGACGCGAGCGGGGCGTTTTCTTGAATGGTTTTCCAGCGAGCGAGGGCCGGTACCCAAAAGACGTTTTCTTCCACGTAGTAGTCGCGGACTTCGAGTTCGGCGCGGATTTCCTCGGCGTAGGCTTCGTCACCGTCGTAGTCGGCCGGGTCGAGGTATAGTAGTCGTCGTTCTCGTCGCTGAGGCGGCTTTCGACTTCCTTTTGACGGATGTCGAAAGCGTCAGAGACATACTTCAGGAAGATCAGGCCGAGAACGGCGTGCTTGTAGACGGCTGCGTCGAGGTTGGCTCGGAGCTTATCTGCTGCCGTCCATAGTTTTTTATCAAGTTCCTTAAGGAACTGAACCTCATCGCTCATCGTTGCACTTTCCAAAGATGCTTCCAAGAAAAAAATCCGGCAGGCGGTTGGATGCCGCTGTTCAGGCTGCAGACCCTAAGCCGGGAGGCCGATTCTAGTTTAATTCGAATCGCTCTGCCATGATTGAAAGCGGCAACACAAGCTTGGCGCGCCGTTTGCCGTTTAATTGGCTCGGACAGCTTGTATCGCCTGTTTGGTTTAAGCAAACTGGAAAGCGCAAAACGCTATAGTGAAGTCAATGCAATCTGATTGATCAAGTTGCCGTCGACACGAAATGGACGATGAATATTCTCAGACCCAGCCGCGTGCCTTAGCTCAATTTTCAAGAAAAGAAGTTTGATTGAATCCACCACGAAAAAAATTTCTTAATCGGCGGATATGGCTGATTGCCATCGCGCTATTCCTGCTGGTCGGAGCGATAGCGGGCTGGATGGCGGTGAAGGCGCGCGTGCGCGGGGACATCGAAGCTCAGTTGAAGCAGCTTGATCTAGGGCGGGCAGAAATTGGTGACGTCGCAGTTTCTACTTCCGGAGTCAGCGCGCGGGGCGTGCGTTTCTTTCGCGATGACGACGATTCACCTTGGCTAAGCGTCGATCGACTGGGGATCGACCACTCCTTGTACGAATTGGCCGGCGGAGCAACTTATTACGACCAAATTCAACTGCAGGGCGTCAACCTCACGATCGACGCTGAAGAATTTCAAAGCGCCGACATTGACGCCGAGTTTGATTTGAGCAAGTTGCAAATCCCTGCAGAATCGGTCGAAATTAGCGACACAAAAATTACGATTCGACAATCTGGCAAGAGCGATCTGGTTGCAGATGGAATATCAGGTCGCTTGGACGTTGCCGGTGAAGGCCAATCGCCGGTGTCCATCGAAGCGGTCGTGGAGAACTTGGCCGGTTCACAGTGGCAGTCCAGCGGACAGTTGGATGCGGATCAACAACAGCTTCAAATCTCGCTTACGACCGAAGCTCAACAGGTCAAGACAGAACAATGGGCATCATGGCCGCTGATCCCGGACGGTTTAAGTGACATGGTGCAAGCCGATGGGACGGTGACCGCCGATTTGCAAATCGCCTACGCGAATAAGCAGTGGAAGGTCGAAGGGACAAGTCAGCTCAAGCAGTTGCACGTAAACCTGCCGAGCTATGATTTGCCGTTGGAAGTTACCGACGGGCAGCTGAAATTTTTCAAAGACCGCGTTGAGTATGAGGACGTCGTTTTCAAAACGCCCGACGGCGGGCAAGCGACCGGCAGTGGCCAGACGATCTTCTCACATTGGCCGATCGTCACTTCCTTTGGTGCTGAATCAAAAAACGTCTCCATTACGACGCTTCGACAAGTGATACCTGAAATTCCAGGAATTCTGACGGGCCGTGGTTCAGGCCCAATTTCCGGTGTCCTCAATGTCACGCGCGAATTGCGAACGACCATCGACCTCGACGGCGATCTTCAGGCGACAGCGATTGGCTACGGAAGTATTGCTGGCGATGAATCATCCGCGCGGGTCGAAGTTCGCGAATTGACGTTCGACGAGCAACAGAATTTTGAATCCGTTAAAGGGCAGGTCGCCGTTCGTTCAAAATTTGCTGAGGTGCCTTTGTCGAAAGTCTTCGAGACGTTTGAGATTGCCGAGTTGCAAAAAACGCTCTCACTCAAAGGTACTGGCGCCGGCACGTTGCAGTTGACGTTACCGCTTGCCACGGCGAACCGGCTGGAGACGTGGACGGCGAAAGTTCAAGCCGCTGCTGATTCGGGAGAGATTGCTGGCGAACGACTTCAATCCGTGTCGGCGGCGGTTGAGCTGCGCGATGGGCGACTCTTGCTCGCGCCCTTGCAAGCCAGCAGCCAAACCAGCCCACCTGTGGATGAACGGGCGGTAACAAACCAAGCGGCGCGCGATGTTTCAGCAACGATTCAGTGGCCGATTGTCGAATCGTTGAAATCCAATCCCAACATGAGTACCGGCCGCGTCGTGATCAAAACACAATCAACTGACGCCGGCTGGTTGGTGCGTGTCATCGAGCGACTGGCGGAATCAGCTGGTGGTTTTAAAAAAGGTAATCAACTAACCATCGGCCATCAACTGACCGGGCGCGTTAACAGCGCACTTGAACTCACGATACCCGTTGCCAATCCAGAAGACGTCAGCGGCTGGATGGCTGACGCGACCATCAACAACTCCAGCGTCCAGATGGAAAACCAAACGCTGGATAACGTCCAAGCGCAACTGCAACTCTCGGACTCGACCATTCACGTCCGCAGCCTGAGTGCGACCGGAGCGACCGGGGATGCGGTGACCGGCAAGGGCCATTTAGATCTCGATAGCGATAACGATTTTGCGTTGAATCTCAAAAGCAAATCGGTTGATGTCACGTGGTTGCGCGAGATTGCCGCGGACGTGATCGCGTCGGACAGCATTGTTCAGCTTTCACCGCAACAAGCCAAGGCACTCTTGGCGCGGATTCGGGAACTGCGTGGTCAGTTAGCGCTTGATCTGGATGTCAGTGGAGGCGGTGCGCAGAAGATCGCAGATGAGACTGTCGAAGGGTTCCAGTTTCACGTTGAGGCGACATCGCAGCAGCTGTTCTATTCTGGAATTGAGTTCAGTGAACTGGCCATGAAGCTCAACGCCGATGGCGGTCAGCTCGATCTTGGCGAACTGAAACTAGAACTTGATCGTGGCCAGCAGCTCAACGCGAGCGGGAAGTGGGACTTGTTCAAAAATGCGGGTGACGTTCAGCTTCAGTGGCAGCGCATGCCAGTGGCCAAGCTACTCACACTGCCGTTGAACGATGCCCCCGAAGACATTGCTGATGCACGCGGCACCGGCAACGCGGGCGCAATGTTCGACTCAACGTTTGAAAACCAGAGAGGTTTGACTTCCAGTGGCAATGTCCGAATCTGGAACGATGCGAAAGAGAACGACCCAGCGCAACTGTCGGCAGAGAATGCCGGACCTAACAACACGGATTTACCTAAGGTCGCTGGCGAAATCGGGATCCGCGGCTTTCGGATCGGGCAGCTTGAAGCGCAAGCCATCAAATTTTCCATCGCCACCCAGGACGACAAGGTTCAGCTGCGAGACTTCGTTTCTGATCAGGGACAACTGGAACTTGGTCTCGCGGCCACGTTGGACAACCAATCCCCGTTTGCGTTTGAAATCAACGGGGACCTCGACCAGATTCCGTTGTCGCGATTGTTTAAGCGTAAAAGTGTGCTCGACCGACAGCCCGTCAGTGAAATCACCGGAACAGCCTCGGGGCGCTTTCGGTTCAATGGGCAACTGGCTCCGTTTGACTTGCGAACCAACGGACGTGTGGCCGTCAAGCAACCGACGCTCAATTTGATTTCGGCAGGTGACGTGGTAGTGGACTGGGATCACATCGGTAACGATTGGAAAAATTCGAAGCTGTTGATTCGAGCGTTTGGTGGGACGATTAAGGTGGCCGAGCTGACAACGCAGCCGCAGCGTGTACGGCTGGATCTTGCTGACATCGACGCCCAGCGCTTGACCGCGCTGTTCGAGCTTCCGGCCAAGCTTACCGGCAAGCTTGAAGGTGACGCGTCGCTCAATGATTGGAGCTTGGCCGAGACGCGCTGGGCGGACTTGAATTTGAAAGGGTCTTCCATTCGTATCGGTCCAAAGGAGTTTGGTGACTTTCGCGCGAAAGCTGACTATCGAAAAGACGAATTGGCTTACGAAATCAGTGGGGGCCTGCTGGCTGGAAAACTTACCGGTAAAGGCCACACGCGGTTAAATCTTGATGATCTAGGCAACGTCGAATTTCCGCTGTCCGTTGACTTAAGGAACGGCACGTTGAAGGCGTTCTACACCGGATCGAATTACTTTCGGTCACTGCGACCGTTGGCCGGCGGCCTCTCGGCGAAGGCGGATTTTAAATTTGCGACCAACGGTGCACCGAAGGGCGAAGGTCGTTTTGAAGTCACCAACGTTTCGTGGGATCGAAAACAGATTACGCAACAGGTCTCCGTCCGATTCTCCTTCGATGAATCCCAGTTGCTGTTGGACGACGTAAAAATGAACCTCGAAACGGGGCAGGTATTGGCCGATATCAATATGCCACTCAGTGGGCAGTCGGCAGGGCAGTTTCGCGTCGAGACTCGGCATCTCAGTTTGGAGAACCTTTCAAAAATTTTCGATATCGAAGACTGGGAGATGGACGGTTTCCTAGATTCGCGCATCGAAGGGCGCATTGGAGAGCGAATCATTGGTCGTGGAATCGTGGGGTTCGATCGAGCCAGTCTGCACAAGGTCGCGGGGCAATCTGCCAAAGTTCCGATTGCGTTCGAGGTCTCTCCATTGGCCCAGCGCGGGCATGTGGAGCTGCGGCGTTCGAAGCTTCGGCTCTTTGGCGGCACGGTATCGGGAACGGCGTCGGCGGAGTTTGGCACCCGTTTCGATATGAAAACCGACTTGCAATTGGCGAACGTGCATTCGGGCAACTTAATCGAAGCGGTTACCGATTTTGGCGGGTTCGATCAGGGACGTTTAACAGGCAGACTTAAGATTTCAGGGCGCGACATACGTTCACCGCGCGATTTCAAGGGCTCGTTTGCCGGTTCGCTTGATCGCGCAGCGGCCTTTGAGCTTCCCGTACTGGATCAGGTGGGAAGATTACTTTCGACCGGTTCACTGGGTGATCGGAGTTTTGAGTCGGACGACATCAAATTGACGCTCAGTCGGGGGCGTCTGCAAGTTGACCAGCTTAATTTTCAGAATTCGATCGCCAAGGTCGCGGTGGATGGTTCGATGTTTCTTGACGGTCGGTTGGATCTGCAAGTTGCGGCCCGCGTAGAGCGTTTGAATCAGCCGACGTTGGTTGATGAGTTGCTGGGGTCGCCGCTGGCGCGGTTCAGCGGTTCGCCGACCGCTTTCGCCGCGCAAGCGATTGAGTTTTTGTCGAATCGGGTGGCTTTTTTGTCTGTCGGTGGAACCATCAATCGGCCAAATGTTCGGGTGGACGCTGGCCGGCAAGTACGCGCCGAAGCGGTTCGTTTTTTTCTTAGGGATTCTGGCTTGATCCCGTCCGCTATCCAAGCTGGCAACTGAACCGACAAGCAGCGTTTACTGCTGCGTCATGGTTTTTAAAAAGCGGTTAAGTTACGCCGGCATTACGCCACATCGTCATGCTGTGAGGCGGTCACATTGCCCAGTGTGAAAGTTTAACGGCTGGGCTAAGTTCGCGGATGCTAATGCTTGCAACGGGTCGAACAGTAATTGCGAACGTTGGTGTTATACGGCTCCGATATAAGGCAATGGTTATTGAACGCGACGGGTAAGTTGACTTGCCATTTGATGATTGGGCACAGAGCGGCCAGAGAGAACAGCCGCTCAAAGGGACCACCGAAGAGTGGATCGGACAAAGACGCTCTTTCATTCCGAGCGTTTTCTTCACTAAGCGACGGACGTTTGACGGAATCTAGCGATGTGGTTTTCTAAAAAGTGGTATCTGTTGGCGACACTCGCGCTCGTTTTCTCGAACGGGTGCAACACGCTCAGTGCACTTGGCCTCCCCACAGGCTCTAATGCAAATAGGATACTCAAGCCTGCGAAGTCGATTGCGAATCATCCTTCCCAACCGCTTTTGCAGTCTAAAGAGCTGGCGACCGCACCGCTGAGTGTATACGTCGTTGAAATTGGTGACTCGATTCTGATAGAACCGGTCAAATTTGACACCACAATTCGATTACCGGGCGACCAAATCGTCCAACCCGATGGAATGGTTTCATTAGGGCAGTTCGGACGCTTGCTGGTTGCCAACAAAACGATCGAACAGATCGAGTCGGAAGCTCAACAGGTCATTGATTTGCAAACCCGTCAGGAAATGCAGACGAAGTTTGACGAAGAGCGTCGCGAGCAAATTCGTCAAAGACGGCTGCAGGAGGCAAAGGAAGCGGAGGAGGAAGCACAAGAACTGCCCACCGAGGGCGAATCTGATTTGGAATTTCCGCTGGAGAATCCTGACGATAGCGAAGAAATGTTCCTGTTTGAGCGACGTGTTGCCGAAGCGATCAAGCAGAACAAAATCAGCGCTCGATTGGTCAGTTGGGACAGCAAGAAGATCTACGTCTTGGGCGAAGTTAACTCGCCTGGCTTCTTTCCCTTTATTGGAAACGAAAACGTGCTCGACGGAATCATCGAAGCCGGTGGTTTGACCAGCCGCGCTAACCATCACGAAATCATCGTCGCTCGGCCAACGACCTGCGGCGGCTGCCGTGAGGTGATGAAGGTCTGCTATGACCAGATTGTTCAACTCGGTGATTCGTCAACCAACTATCAGCTACGTCCCGGCGACAGAATTTTTGTCCCTTCGTTGACGTTTTGTGATGATCTGAAACAAACACTTGCCGGCGATCGTTACACTCCCTGCCCACGGTGCTCAAGCTGTCCAGAGCCTTGCAATTTGCCGCAGGGTTGTGAGTAGAGTGCGAACTCGTTTGAAACTCCGAGACCTTAGATGCCTAACCAACGCATGCAGACGCAAGTGTGCTGCGTAGCAGTCGGACGACTGATTCTTTTTAAAGCTTCGTTGCGGAAGTAGGTGTGTCGCGGCGCGTTGGGCGATCCAGATCGCACTCGGTACACGGCCGAGCTGGTGTCTCTTAAACCAGCCGGCAGAATTAGAAACGTTCAGTGGCTGTTAATTTCAGCAACTGTCTTAAGATCCGCTGTGCATCACTTTAATTTTATTGACGATGCGATGAACACCCGGAACGCTCATCACGCGCGACAAGGCGACTTGAGCATGGTGGAATCGTGGCACGTTTCCTGTAAGCGTCACTATGCCTTCCTCAATTGTCGCTTGCACGCCCGACTCAATCTCGCGATATCCGCTACCGTTTAGCGATAGGTAAACGTTTTGGTTCAGTTCAGTGGTGGCTGAGTGACGATTCTCGATCAATAATTCGCTCATCAGTTTATATTCAAGGAGTTGGACGAAATCGGGGTGGTTGTCAGGAAGTGGCAAGTTGCCAGCTGTGTAAAAACTGATCTCTCGTAGCTTTAAAGCTGAACGAAGAAAAGCTCAACGAACCCGACGTGAGTACTGCGTTACGTCCTTCGCAACCACCGTGCCAAGGCGCCTTCCATGGCCACAGTTTTTTCCTTCCATCGTCACCTACGTTGGCAGGTCAAAGCAATCAACACGGATCTGTTGCAGGCGGGCTTTGAGAAATATTCGAGGTTTTCTCCCCATCTAGGGAATACCACAGTTCCCCGGCGAATTTGCGGTCGCCCAGATTAACAACGTTGCGAGCCGTGAAGTCGGAAGATATTTCTAATAAGATTTTTGGGTCTCCGAGCACAGTGGTCGCTCGGCGTCCAGTCCGCTGGCAGCGCCGCAACCAATGGCACGTATGGCCGAAAAGAAGTAGCTTGCCGATCCATCGCTTGCAGCTAGCTCACCGACTACGGCACTCATGCAGTTGGGATTTCGGCTTGAGAATCATCATCGGTCGTGTCTACATCACGGTCTTTGGCGTCCTGCTGGCCTTCTTCGATAATCTGCGCAGCGTCCTCGGTGTCGTTGCCCTCTGGGCGAGGCGTCACTCCGGACTCTGGCGTTGCGGTGGTGACCGTCGCGATGACAGCAAAGTGATCCGAACCGGTGATCACGGAGCGCGAAAGATTCTTGACTGCAAAATCTTTGGAAAGAAAAACGTGGTCGATCGGACAGCGGCACGGAGGATACTGTGCAACAAAAGTTCCCATGAAGCTCCGTCCGATTCTTGGATCACGTAGCCCGCCGGTGCGTTTGAACAGCCGCGTTGTATGCGACCAAGCTACATCGTTGAAGTCGCCGGCAACCACCCAAGCCTCATCCGGTCGCGATGCGATTTCTTTGGCGACCAGAATCAATTCCGCGTCACGCACGCGGCTGTCGCGCCGCCGTTCTCCCGTCGAATCCAATAGTCCCGGCGGAGTGGGATGCACTCCGACAAAGTTAAGCGATTCTCCGCCTTCAAGAAGAATGTGCGTCCAAAGGCTCGCCCGACGCTCAGAAACCAGAAACTTGGTCTGAGAATCCTCGAGCTTAAATTTGCTCCAGACGGCGATCCCCAACCCCTCGCCCCGCACGTATTCGTATTGAAACTGAAACTGCTTTCGCAAATCCGCCAGTTCTCGCTCCCACCCCTGATCCAATTCGATCAGCAGCAAAACGTCCGGGTCGACTTTCGCAAGATCGCCGATGACTGCCACGCCGTTATTGTGATTTTCGTAGTCGAGATTGGCCACCATAAATTTGATTTCGTTGTTCACCCGCTGAGCGACGCAGTCCGGGACTTCTTTGGGCCAGACTGGACTAAAGCGAAAGATGTGGCTGCACTGCCAGCAGAAGGCCGCGCTCAGCAAAGCCGGAACGCCATGTCCTTTGGTCGTCCGCCCGCGCAGCCCAGCACGCCGTGATAGCCATCCCAACAAACAACAAAATCGCCAGCTGAAGCCGAGGAAAATCCCACCAGCGTACATGCCATCGTCCGGTTGAAAGTAGCGGCAAAAGTGTTGTTACGAG
>CAYTPS010000208.1:8975-9186 GCA_964439245.1 uncultured Pirellulaceae bacterium
CGCTACGAATTAACCACACCATGAGGCAGACATGTCCCTTTGAAACTTAAACATCTAAAACCAGAACACACTCACGGTCGCAGACCACATGCCAAAAGAGCGTGGTGATCTCTAGATGCGGCATCCTGAAAAATTGGGCACAACGAATGACCGCCCTGCAAGCAAACGGATTGCCGAACGACCAACTGAGTCTCTAGTCGAAGGCGATGGT
>CAYTPS010000209.1:0-1911 GCA_964439245.1 uncultured Pirellulaceae bacterium
ATCTAACTGTTCATTTCAGGTTTGAAGGACCACTAGTTCAAAAGAATTTCGTCAGCCGGGTATGCGTTGAACATCTTGGCTGACGAAACCTTTTGGTCATTGCTCGCTTTCGCGCAGCGCGTGCAACCGGCCAACGAATGGACGAATGAGTTTTGGTTCATTCAAAACTTGGTTTCTTTCGGGACTCACCAGCAGAGATGCAGACTTGGTGATTCACCGGCTTTGGCCTCCGTCGCTGAAGTGTTTGTAGGACCAAGACCGATTGGCCGCCGAATCATGCACTAACCTCTCAACAGCCCACGGAGTGCATCGGTCTTTTCTTTCATATCCAAATCGAGATTGCTGGTTCACTTCGTCAACCTCATTCCGAAAAAAAGACCGGCGAAATGAGCTTCGAACCCGTTCCAAGTAGGGGGCTGAGCCAACCACAAAGTTAATCAGCTTGCACTGGGAAACTACCCAGTTTATCAATTGCCCGATTCTCGGAATATGCTGCCCTCTGGATGCCCCGAAGCTGCGGAATAAGCCAACAATATTGAGGCTGAACCAAAGCATCAGCACAGATAAGTGCTGCCCAAACTCTTCCAAGATGAAGTGCATTGAAGAAGTAGAAACATCGGGCAGCTTTTTATGTTCGGGTAAGGCATTCTCCTGCCCATGGTTTATTTGAGAGAATTTGATGTTTCGAAACAATTTCGGAGTTCCCACCACCAAGGCAATCTTATCAGCGGCGATGTTGTGTTTGTTGAATCTGCCGCTACAAGCCGAAGCGCAACAGTGGACCAGCCAAGCACCGGCAATGACTTATACGTCTTCGGTGGCAAGCTACACTGCGACGGAGGCAGCGCCGATCTCTTTTGCGTCTCCCCATGTGATCAGAACGCAGCCCAGATACAACTCGGCGCCGGCCTACAATACTCAGGCGGTTTACAACTCGCCGGCCGCGTCAGGTCAATCCTGCCAGCCCGGACTGGCGCAATCGAAAGCGGCTCGTGCGGCGCAAATGGGGTTGCGCGGGCACTTAGGCGGTGGACTTGGCGGTGCAAAATACGAGGGTGTTGGTTGGTCAAACCAGTCACCGCAGGATGCGATTGAGCATTGTTGCTACTGGGGAACTCGTCCAACAGCACAAATCGGCGTGTCTAAAGGAAGAGACGGTTGCTGGTACGCTTGCGTGCTTTATTACTAATTTTGCCGAGTTTCAAAACGCGTCTTTAAATTGGAAAGCCGCACTGCAAACGATTGCGGTGTGGCTTTCCTTTTTTGAGTGTCAAATTGCTCTTTGCAAAAGACGATTCTTTAGCGGTGGCATTGCAGATCGACTATGCTATTTCGATCCATCTTGTAACGATTTTTGGTTTGTCGATTTCTTCACGTCGACGAGAATGTAAATGCCTGAAAGTATGAGAAAACAGTCTGTGGCGTGGTGTTGGATCGTGGCTGTGGTCACTTTCGGCGTGATCGCGCTTCCGCGATTGGAGGCCGACGAAGTTGATCCTCACGTGCGCCCCAATATTGTGATCGTGTTGGCTGATGATTTGGGCTATGGGGACGTACAGGCGTTCCACAAAGATTCCAAAATACCGACGCCGAATCTCAATACCATAGCCGAGCAAGGGATGATCTTCACCGACGCTCATTCTGGTTCGGCCGTCTGTACACCCACCCGATACGGGTTGCTCACAGGCAGATATTGCTGGAGATCAAGGCTGAAACGAGGCGTCTTGTTTCCTCCGAAGGACGCTCCGCTGATCGAAAATGGCCGCCCAACTATCGCTTCCTTCCTAAAAAAGAATGGCTACCAAACGGCCATGGTTGGGAAATGGCACCTGGGAATCGGCTGGAAACAGACGGAGCTGAACAACGACATTGACCTACCAGTTGACTTCAACGCTCCGATTAGTGATGGTC
>CAYTPS010000209.1:1921-9168 GCA_964439245.1 uncultured Pirellulaceae bacterium
ACCAATGGTTCGGGATAGCGGCGTCGCTGGATATGATTCCCTACAGTTACTTGCGTGACCACCAGTTGGTTGAACCCGCCGACGAGGCTCAGGAGAGACAGGATTTTCCCCGCTTCGTACGTGCAGGCCCCAAAGCCAGTCAGTTCAACCCCGCTGACGTGTTGGACACACTCGCTAGTGAAGCGATCAAGTTTATTGATTCGGCAGCGAAGAAAGATGGCCCATTTTTTCTGTACCTTCCACTGACGTCCCCGCACAAACCTGCGTGGCCACACCAGAGGTTTGTTGGAACAACGGCATTGGGACCATACGGAGATTTTGTCCATCAAACAGATGCGACGATCGGTCAAATCATCGCCGCGCTGGAAAAGAACCGAGTGGCAGACAACACCTTGGTCATTGTCACTAGCGACAACGGTTCATATATGAAACGCACGGCGGACGATAAAGAGGACCATGTCGAGCTGCCAGCGATACAGGGGTACCGCAAAGAGCATCATCAACCCAACGGAAAATGGCGAGGAACCAAAGCGGACATTTGGGAGGCGGGACATCGAGTACCGTTTTTGGTTCGCTGGCCGGGACGTGTCCCGCCAAATTCTAGCAGCGACCGACCGACTGTTATGACCGATGTTTTTGCAACCATTGCTGAAGTGCTGGGACAAAAGGTGCCCCCGGCGGCAGAAGATTCTTTTTCCTTCCAACAGGAAATGACGGGCTCGGAATCTGCAGAAAGACCGCCTCTGATTCTTCATTCAAGTAGAGGCATGTTTGCGATCCGCGATGGTGATTGGAAACTTGTGCTGGGCAACGGTTCCGGAGGGCGTGAGCAACCACAAGGCAAACCGTTCGAGCGCCCGTATTTCCTTGCCAATTTGGTTGAGGACCCCGCCGAGACAACCAATTTGGCAGCGCAGCAATCGAAGGTCGTTGAGCGATTGGAGGAATCGTTCAAGCAGATTGCTGGCGACTGGAAGAATTCGCGCTAGTCATGCTGTTATGACTGCAAGTGTTGAAGCCCAAGATCATGTGGGAGGGCTACTCTCAGCGTTGTGTTGTTTATTTTTTGGGCATCACAAACAAGAAAGTTGATTTTGCCAGCAACTTCAGAACTCTTCTGATCCGCTGGCGATACTTTTAAGGTGTAGGGTTTACCGTTGGCCGAGCGAACCTCTGCACGTTTCCTGCGCAGTGGCGAGTAGTGCTTTATTTGCGCCGTGGCAACTGCCCCAAAGCGGTCGCAGGGGCAGAGAGGCTTCCGGAAAAGATTCACCTTTGTTGGCACGCGCACTGCGGCACAGCCCTCCAGACTTTGAGACACACGTTTGAGATTTAGGAGGCTGCGATGTCAAATCAGCCAAGTGAGGGAACGCGCAACGGGGCAGGGCTGTCCGCAATTACTGTGGCTGTTTGTTTTACGATTATTGCTTCTGTGTCAACGCTGGATGCGCTGTTGGTGGCTTGGAATCCGCTCATCGAACAGGGTGAGAAAAATCCAATCTGCCTTGCACTGATTCGGATGTGCCCGCGCACCTTGGTTGCTTTTTTCGTTGGTAAAGGACTGGGAACGATCAGCGTTTTGGCCATCATTGGCTATCTGTTGAAGGCCAATGTCTATCGCCCGAGGGTGGTTCTGGCCTCGATCACACTTTTTCAAATTGGTCTGCTGACGTATCTGTATCTGTCAGACCCGCTGATTGGAGGGCTGCCAAATTTTGCCCTTCTATTTCGCGATACACCTGAAACAGTTTTTCGAATGAATTCATTCCAGTAAGCTATTTGCGAACATCAACTTTAGTGCGATGGGACTATTCCAATTTCTTGATTTGATCAGCGACGGCCGTTAGCCGGGGCGCGGCCAGTGGAATCGCATCCAGTAGGTTGCCAGCTGACAAAACCGTTTTCTTGGCAAGTTCAATATATTGTGGCTTGTTCAATTTCTGTCCCAAATACAGCAGGTTGCCTGCCGACACGCTGGTTCCCGACGGCACAGCGTTGTCAATCGCGCGTTTGGTGCGTATCAATAAGGTCTGATGGTCACTGGCGGTGTAGAAGTACCCGCCGTTGGCGTCGTCAGAAAACAGATCGTTCTGTTTGTGTTGAAGCTTCTCAGCTGCTTGGATCCACCGTTGTTCACCGGTAGTGCGATGTAGCGCGATGAGACCGTCGATCAGTTGAGCATAATCGGTGAGGTACGCGTTAAGTTTGGCTTCGTTTTTGGTGAAGGTCCGCCACAGACGTCCGTCTTCGCGGCGTAGTTTCGAGAGCGCAAATTCGGCGGCGTTGACAGCCGTTTGCGTGTAGTCTGCGTTTTTGAAAATTCGTCCCGCATCGGCAAAAGCGCGAATCATCATCCCGTTCCACTCCGTGAGGATTTTTGAATCCATCAATGGACGGACGCGCCGTGCGCGAATGTCAAACAGCTTTTTTCGTATGGGAACTAGTTTGTCTTCTAGTTGGTCCACGGATAATTCCATTTGTGCAGCGACCGAGGCAAATGGAGTCTCTAGTTGCGGGGCATAGTACTCATCTTCAAAATTTGGGGCTTTGTCGATCGAATAAACCTTGGCGAACAACGCAAATTCGTCGTCGGTTAGCGCTTCTTCGATTTCTTTCTTCTCCCAACGGTAGAATTTACCTTCTTCTCCTTCGGAGTCTGCGTCGAGCGCACTGTAGAACCCTCCTTCTTTAGTCGTCATCTCACGTTTGACAAATTCTAGCGTTCCATCGACGGCCAACTTAAACGTGGGATCTTTATCGAGTTCCCACGCTTCGGCGTAGATGGTGACAAGTTGTGCATTGTCGTAGAGCATTTTCTCGAAATGTGGAATCTTCCAAAAGCGATCGACGCTGTATCGGTGGAAGCCACCGCCTAAGTGGTCGTAAATGCCGCCGGTGTGAATGCGTTGCAGAGTTTTGACTAGCATCTGTTTGGCCTGATCGCTTGTGTCGAGTCCCGGTTGTTTGGCCAGATGCAGTAAGAACAGAAGATTCGACCCCTCGGGAAATTTTGGTCTGTTGGAATTGGCGGCCGTGTAGCCAAAGCCACCGAATTCAGAATCATAGGTCTGTGACAAAGCGTCCAGTGTTTCTTTGGCCCAGCGCGATTGAATAGCGGTCGGCAGATTCTCCGACTTGCCCTCGAGTTGAGCTCGTGTGATTTCGGTGATGGCTTCAGCATTTTTCTCGATTGCTTCCTTTTGGTTCTTCCAAGCATCGTCGAGCTTCTTGATCATGCCGAGGAATCCGGGTGATCCTAGGCGATCACCGTCGCGCGCCGGAAAATAGGTACCGCCGAAGAATGGTTTGGTATCCGGTGTGAGGAACATAGATAGCGGCCAGCCACCGCCCTTGCCGTTGCGCATCATGCGGTTGAGCACTTGAAGACTTTCCATGTAGATCTCGTCTACGTCCGGGCGTTCTTCTCGGTCGACTTTGATGCAGATGAAGTTCTCGTTGAGGAATTTGGCAATCTCTTCATCAAGAAATGATTCGTTCTCCATCACATGGCACCAATGACAACTGGAGTAACCCACCGAGAGAAAAATAGGTTTTCCCTCAGCCTTGGCTTTGGCCAGTGACTCGTCGTTCCAAGGGAACCAGTCGACTGGGTTGTGCGCGTGTGCCAAAAGATAAGGACTGCTCTCGTTAACTAATGCGTTTGTGTGAGGTTTTTCGTCGTGTTTCGTGGCCTGTTTTTCCTGACCACGAGCCGCTGACGATGACACTACTGCAACGCACGTCCCTAGCAGCAGTACAGCAAGAAAACAGCTGAAGGGGCGGTTGAGTCCAAAGCGTGAATAGTCTTGCATCGATGACTCTTGTTGATAATTGGTGGAGCGTTTTGTTTACGTTGGCAGCGCAACAACCGGCGCATAAAAAAAGACCCGGTCGGGACAAAATAAAAGGTTCCCCAACCGGATCAAGAATAACACCGGATAAATTCTGAGGCCCGCCGCGGCGAGCGATGAGCAGGGATTCTAGCAACGAAAAATAAATTATGTCAATCGAAATTACCGGTATAAGCGAAACAGTGGCAGCTGATTCCGGTTTTGGGTGGATTTTGTGTGGTTGAGTGCCCCGTTAGCCGTCTGGAGAGAATTTGACCCAGCAAAAAGAAGGGCTGGAGCCGGTTGGACGGCGACCAGAAACCTATTTCCGAACTGTTAGTCTTTTGACAGTTAGCCAAACGAAACCTAGCTTTCCAGCGACCGGATCGTCGAATTGCACGGTGATTCCGAAAGTTAGCTTCTCCAAATTGCTTGGCCCCCACCATGCTCCAAATTTTTAATGCCGACAGCACGTGCGAAAACTTCGTGCCGTTGACTGCTCGTGAAGAGCAATCAGATGAAAGATCTGCAGAGACAATATCAAAAACACTTGCTGGTCAGCTGCACGCGGAGACCGAAAATCGGTTTTTTCTGGAAGAGGCGATCGATCTGCTGGATTTTAAAGTCGTCGAAGATAGCTCTAGCTTGATGAACGTCTTGAATCTTCTTAATCGGACTGCCGGCACACGGCAGATTTTGATTGCTGACCGTGACGGGAGATTGATCGAATCCAGTTTTGTCGTGGGGCGAGAAGAGACGGAATTGTCAATCGGAACGGTAACGTGGTTGATTGACCAAGCTGATCGTGCACAGCAACGCTCCGGAGGTTGCAAGCCCTCTATTTCTCGACTGACACTTGACCAAGAAATCTTAACGATGCCTCTGGCCTGTCAGTTGGATGCAGAGCGATGGATGATTGTGATTGGAGATCCATCTGAGAAACGCGGCCTCAAAGATCAGGCCTCCTTGTTTCAATCTGCTCGCCGATTGCTCGAGCGATTGATAGCCGCCGAATGAGAGTGAGGGCTTTTGGGGAAAAGCCGACACGGTAACATCAATTTCCCGAGAGTTTGACTGCAATTGCTCCCGACATCTTCGGCAGATTGGGTTGGAAGTCGCGTTTCCCTCGGATTTTTGATGGGCTAGCGTCTCTGAGCGAAGCTATCCACAACCTCGTCAAGAACGCCCTATTTTACGCATCTCGTCTGTCCAGACAGCTCAGAATGCATAAAATTGGCGGCTCACTTTGGATCTCCTGATTTGAGACAAGTGATTCCAACCACTTCATGATTTTGCAACGATGCCCACAGAGATGGCATTTTTGAAAGGATTCAACATGCTACGTAGTAGAAAATGGCGTCGCATCGTCATCACTTTGGTGCCCGCTCTTTTATTTGCGTTGGTGTTAACGGTACCGGCGGCAACTGCGCAAACAGCGCGATCAAGTAATGATGTCTCTTTCGAGGACCAGTTTTGGAAGTACTTGGTCGGCAACAATTACAAAAACTGGTCCCCAGGGTTCACTGATTCAGCGAATTTTTACAAGGGTGATAATCCTCACGGGGCGTACCTTAAAATCTATGTCAATCGGACTGCCGCCGGTAACATTGATGATCTAGCTGTGGGCAGCGTGGTGATACTGGAGAATTATCGCAAAGATCAATCTTTAAAGACGATTTCTGTGATGTATCGTACGACAGGGTTCAACCCGGACGCAAACGATTGGTACTGGATCGAGTACAGGCCTGATGGTTCGGTTGTTAGCCCTTCGGCAAATGCTTCTGAGCAACAAAGTGCTATTCACAATGTTAGCCTGACGACTTCTCCCAAGCGCATGGTCATGGGCAAAGCAGCGAATTGCATTGGGTGCCATCAATCGGCAGGTGGTGACGATTTCGTTTTTTCCAACGACCAATTCGACTACCTGCAAGATACTCGAGAAGAAGCGCCGGGACCACAGACCGATGATGCTGACTTCGTCGCCGACGCCGAAGCTGATGAGTTTTTTGGCTCACGCTAGGTGGTGTCCAATATTGGCAATCCTGCTGAGAAAAGTTCAAAACTTGTGACAATGGCCGAGGCAATTCGGTTATCGTAAGCGCCCATTTCTCCTGCCGAGACACGCCTAGCCATGATTGCCAAGACTTATCTGACCATTGTTGCGCTACTGTATTTTGGGTTGGCAATATGGTGTACGGTCGCCCCCGAACGGACATCCCAAAAGATTGGCTTTACACTCAACGGTGGGTCAGGCAAATCGGAGTACATGACCGTTTACGGAGGCTTGGAGTTTGGACTGGCCTTGGTTCTGATCGTCTTCGCATGGCGGCCGGCATTAGCAGGCGAAGGGTTGTTGGTTTGCGTATTGATTCATGCCGCGCTGGTGCTGTTTCGAACGGCGAGTTTGTTTTGCTTTAGCGATATCGCGCCGATGACATGGAATTTAGCCGCAGGAGAGTGGGTGATTCTGTTGCTGGGACTGGCAACGATGTTTCTCAGCAATAAACAGGCTGTTTAGAACATCAGGTTGAAAGACATTGCCATTGTATGGCCGACCATTGAAACTCACGGCGACCACAGAGGGTAATTCTGCTAGGTCGGGGCGCCGTTTGGGATGAGTTTGTGCGGCAGTTGCTTTCCCAGAGAAATCGTTTGTGGTTTCAAGGAGTAAAAGATGAGAAGGCTGATTGTCATCGCGTGTTGCCTATTGAGTGCGATTGTTTTAGTTCGAAACGTAAAATCGCAACAACTACGGGAAACCAGCAACACGGACCATCAAGTCGATAGCTCGACTGGGGATTCACCAAGCAAAACCGATAAGAAACGCATTGTAGGATCACCCGACGGGGCAGATGTCTTCGTTTCGGGACATCAGGCCGAGTACAATCCGCTGAAGATCACCAAGGACAAGATTGAAACGCTTGATTTGACCTTTCGTGATACCGATCGCCAGCGAGATGTTCCGCTGTTGATTTATCTGCCAAAATCGAACGATCCTGCGGCTGTGATCGTTCACAGCCACGGATTGGGTGGCACAAGAAACACGTCCACTTTTCTTGGCAAGCATTGGGCAGCGCGTGGGTTTCTTGCGGTATTCGTTCAGCACCCGGGCAGCGACGATTCAATCTGGGCTGATTTGCCGAAGTGGAAACGTTTGCGGGCGTTCAAAACGGCAGCCAATGCCGACAACCTTAAGCTTCGTGTAGGTGATGTATCTGCCGTAATTAGCCAGCTTGAGAAATGGAATGAAAAAGACAATCACGCGCTAAAGGGCCGCATGGATTTGGAGCACATTGGAATGTCTGGTCATTCTTTTGGTGCTGTAACGACACAACATATCGCTGGGCAAGTTTCTTTTGGCCGTCCGACCTATGCCGATGAGAGGATTTCAGCGGCGATTCCAATGAGTCCCAGTTC
>CAYTPS010000210.1:0-5680 GCA_964439245.1 uncultured Pirellulaceae bacterium
ATGATTCGGCTCAGACGGCCAATAACTAATTTGCGAGAGGGAATTATAGGGAAATTCCTTCCCCTCCGGTAGCTGTCAAGAATCACTCTCCGGAGATATTGTTGACGCTGCGTCGAAGCCGAAGTTTACCGGGAGCGTCGAAACTTTAAACACCAATTTTCGTTCGCTGGAACGCATGGCGTGAACCAATCTTCGATTGGAGAAGAGTCATGCGAAATAGGTTTGCGTTTCTAAACTGCTAAAACGGCATGTCAAAACTCTTCGCCTGAAATGTCTTCGCCGGCAGCAATCGTTCCCAGAGCCCCCCATACTCCGTAGGGACTAAGTACGTTGGCCTTCATTTGTTCGACCGTTGGCGTTGCGACTGAAAGATCTCCTGCATCGATGTCTTTGTCGATCGAATGACTCGAACCATCGGCAAATACAGAACAGATCGTGGTGGGGTGTGGGCTGCCAGCGCTATACAGGCCATTGGCGCCTGATTCTCCGCCAACCGATGCACTGACGCTGCCTGGCGGAAGGATTGTATTGAACAAAGAGGGTCCGGCAGCGCCATCACTCCAACGGCCGCCGCGTCTGAGGTTGCTGGTCGGTAACTCTTCAATGGTACTTCCCGATGGTTCCAACAAATCCATGAGCTCTTTCGGGTTTTCAAGCAACTCTGGCGGAACATCGATTGTGTAGCGAGAAAGTTCTGCTCCTGAGGAACTGCCAATCTCAGCCAGCAGAATCGTATTGCTCATGCCATCAGTGATGTCCTCTAAAGTCGTTTTGCTTTGTTTCCCAAACACGCCGCGAGTCGGTCCAGGCTGGTGCAAGTTGCGTGCTTGATCCCCGACCGAGAAAGCGTAGTGAGTAACACCGAATGACGAATCACTACTTCTAGGGGCTTGGCTGGGACATTCTAGGAAAGGCAACTGGGTCTGCCATGGACGGTAGTCGTTTAACCATGGCGCTGGCATTGCGGGAAAAGATTCGCCATCAAATACTGACGGCTGAGAGATTTGGTTGTACATCGCTGCCTGTTCCACAAACGGCAGCAGCGAAACAAATCCGCTGATACGTCCTGATTGGTCTTGTGCTTCGCCTCCCATGGCTGCGGGAAACCGCATGTGCGCGGATTCATAATTGAGATTGGCCAATGCAAGTTGTCTGAGATTGTTCAAACACACAATCCGACGGGCTGGTGTGCGCACTGTGCGAATTGCAGGAAACAGCATCCCGAGAAGGATGCCAATGATGGCGATGACAACCATCAATTCGACCAAAGAGAAAGCTGACCTGTTTGGGGAAGTTTGCGGCTGGAGTGTCTTTCGCATCAGTCACCTCGTAAGGGAAAAGGACGGATCGTTTGAATCACGGTGTTACAGTTGCTTGTTTGTTTAGCCAGTCGACTAATTTCAAAAATCATCAGTGGCAGTGTCCAGCTAATCCAGGCACTGTACGGATAGGTCGCCTGAGAGTCGAAGTCCAAAGTAATGACGGCTCCTTGCATCAGCCTGAGCAATAGCGGGGAGCAGAGCAGCAACAAACAGCGCGTCGCCCAACGGCGATGGCTTGCTAGGTTGTCTTGTCTGATACGCCAAACAGCCGCAAGCATAGAAAAAGCGGTCGCGGTCGAAAGTGAGAAGAATGCCGCGCCTGCAATCGCGCCAGTGTTAGCTCGAACGCTCATCACGATCCCTGTTGGAGCTAGCAGAAATACGACCAATACGAACTGTAGTTTCCCTAGCGGGCGATGCCAATGTGCAAAGCGATTGAGGTATTCATTGCCAGCCCCAGTTAGCATTAAAAATACGGCGATCAGTAGGACGATCGGGCCTGTGGCAATGTGCAGGTAGAACGCTGTCGAGTACATGCCCCAGAAATAGGCTTCACGCTCAATGAGAAATCCCTCGGTAAAGTCCGGAGGAAAGTACCGGCGGTACTCGAGAACGATTAAGTACATCACCCGCACGAACAGCAGTAGCAATAGGATCCACATCACTTTCAACAACCGAACAAGTCGAATCCGGTTCGGTCGAGGCCCGTGCTTAATTGGAGCCGATTTGAAATCGTGGCTAATGCTAGACAATGATTCACCTTGAGCAGAGAGTGCGTCTTGTCGTTCTTTGGTACCCCACTATACAGCTGACAGTTTCTCTTTTTCTGCCATGGCGAAGAAAAAGGGATAGATGTACGAGGCTTGATCTATCTTGGGTATCCATAGATCGTGAAAGGCGCCCACGCATTAGCGGTGGGGAATTTCTTGCGTGTCTCCAACATTGCCGCGCGTAACGCCCCCGCTTTGTCTTTTCCGGCAAGCATCTCTTTGTAGAACGAAGACATGAGCTCTTTGGTGGCTGCATCGCTGACTGGCCAAAGCGAGACAACAATCGATGGAACTCCAGCGGCGATGTATCCGCGCGACAAACCAATCACTCCATCGCCAGAAATCCGTCCGCGTCCGGTATCACAAGCGCTCAACACGGCCAGTTCGGCATTTAACTTCATCCGCATCGTTTCTCGAACAGTCAAGAATCCGTCTTCGGCATTCGATGGTCCGAGGGCAATCGCCGACAGGTAGCTGCGGGCGTACATGTTTTCAGACTCCAGCAAACCATGAGTCGCCAGATGAATGATGCGGGCGTTTGGCATGCGTGCGACAACCGCCGTTTCCGAAGCAGCGTCACCGATCAGTGGCTGAACCTGCATCAGTTCGCCAAGGAATTTGGCTTCTGCTTCCGCTCCGGGTAGCTGCCCCAGCGGCGTCGGCGCTCGGTCGGGACGACTTTGATAAGCAGGCATGGCAGGATTCCCAACGATCAGAACGTCTTTTGCACCAGCCTTTCCCGCGGCAACGCGCTGCCGTTTTGATAATGATAAAATTTCGATGGAAGGCACCGTCGAGATTGTGTGTTTGACAACAAGCGGCGTACCGTCGGCGTCGGGCAGTGCTGCAAATGGAACCAAGAACAACGCCCCTTGCGGTACAAACGTCACGTGATCAGAGGCTTGTTTGGGCAAATATTTCGAGATTGGATCGATCAGCAGTTTCCCCAATTCTGAAAGAGCTTCTTTTGAAGAAAGGCCATCTCGTGTTCCCGTGTCATCGCGTGGGTCGGCCGTTTTTGTCAAATCTTGACGAGCCAATTCCACCAGACGGGATAAGCTGCGATCAAGCGATACGGATCGGAAAGTGATTTCTCCTGTCGGCGGCACAATCCAAATGTAAATTTGGTTTGGGTTCGCCCATTTGTTGGCAGGTGAGAAGTAGCTACGTGTTTCGGGATCAAGTGCGTGGACCAATGAGTAAACCACCAGAGTCGTTTTCATTTCTGCTGCAGTTGCAACGATCTGCTTGAGGTCCATTTCGGATTGAGTGTCTGTATTTGCCTCAGCTTCCAATTTGCGTCTCATCAATTCGGCCTGAGCCTCTCCGCGGTGGCGTTCGGCCTCTTCTAGTGCAGCTTCGATTTTGCCCGACTTGACTAGTATCTGTTGTCGTAGTTCGGAGGACGCCACTCTTTGGTCCGCTAACGCCACACTCGCTTCGTCGCTGTTAAACGCTCCGGCTTTCACCGCTTTCTGATATCCGTCGGCCTGAACTGCAATTGCTTGGTCGACGGTGTCGAGGGTTTGAATTGCGCTTTCGAAGTCTTGAAGTAGCACCTGATAGCTGGCGACGGCCAGTCTCTCCGGAAGTGTGAACAACAACCGCATGTCATCGTTTGAGCCGGTGGCGAGCGCGGTGTTCTTGACAGAAATGGCGGCCAATTTTTGTTTTTTGATCTGTTCGACAGCCGACGTGAACTGAGGGCCATCGGGCTGGTTGCCAATCGCTTCGGCAAAATCGATCACCGATCGCATCGAAGTACCCATTGCGGCCATCGGGCCACCTGCGGACTGTTTTTCAAGACTGTCGATCGTCTGCCTAGCGGCATCGAATCGTTCTTGGCTGATTTGGGCACGCGCGAGTGTCACTTGAATAGTAGGTGTTAGTAATTGTTCACCTGCCTGTTTTGATTCCACTAGTTGATCAGATAGGACTTTTGCGGCTTCGGCAAATTGTCCCGTTGAAGAAAGGACGACACCGGTGGCGAACGATACCTGCGCGACCATTTCGGGGCGGTTCAGTTTTCGGGCAAGCGCTTTGGCCTCGGCGAGTGTCGGGACGGCGAGGTCATAGATTTTTGCGGTCAGGCAATTTCGTCCAAGGTCCAACAGCGCCTGTGCTTCCTCTAAAGTGCCGGGCGAGTCCTTTTGGATCATCTTTAGTCGTTGATGCTGAACACGCAGTGCACCGACGAGGTTTCCAGACGTGATCAATTGCTGCCCAAGGATGTTCAGGACCGATTTCTTGAAATTTGAATCGGCATCGGGTGCGTCAAGTTGCTGCGCAAGGAATTTTGAGGCAGCTTCGTCATCGGATTTTGCGATGATGTTGCCGGCGATACGCAGCGACATTTCGGGGACGCCTTGGATCGAATGTTGGCGACATAGCTTCAAGGACAGTTGGACACGGTCCATGGCTCTCTCGATGTTGCCGGCTTGCAGATGCAGTTGAGCCGCCGAGGCGTACATGGCGGCCAAGGCGCGTGGTTCGGCTTGGCCGGTAGATTTTAACATCTGAATAGCATTTTCAATTTGCGCTGGATCTTGAGCGTGGCATGAAAAACTGAGAAACAGCGTCAACACAATTGCGGTAATGGATGCCGAAAAAATATTCAAAGTTTTCTCTCGCGATTTGGATGTTTAACCGGATGCGTCAGAGCGCGTCGAGTTATTGGCTGCCCAACGATGTTGGTAATTCACTAAAGGCGTACACCTGCTATAGTAAACGATTCAGGATACAAAATCTTCTGTTTGAACGGCTCAACCACTTTAGTTTTAGTCCATGACCACGTTACTGATTGCTCTCGCCTCGTTTTTCGGCTTCATTGTTGCCTACCGGACCTACGGTGCTTGGTTGGGCGGCAAGATTTTTGAGTTGGATGATGGACGCGCTGTACCCAGCGAGGAACTTCAAGATGATGTCGACTATGTTCCGACCAAGTGTTCGATCGTCTTCGGTCATCATTTCACTAGTATCGCGGGTACGGGCCCGATCGTTGGCCCCGCGATTGCCGTTTTCTGGGGATGGCTGCCGGCATTAGTGTGGGTTGTCTTTGGCAGTATCTTCATTGGGGCGGTCCATGATTTTGGATCGCTGGTTGTGTCGCTGAGAAATAATGGTCAGTCCGTCGGTCAGATCGCGGGCCGAATGATCTCGCCACGAGCAAAGATTCTCTTTCTTTTGACGCTGTTCTTTTCACTGACAGTGGTGCTGGGAATATTCGGTCTGGTGATTGCGACGATCTTCGAAGCCTACCCTGAGTCAGTATTGCCAGTATGGGTATCACTGCCAATTGCGATTGCGATTGGGATTTTGGTAAAACGCGGCAGCGGCCAGTTACTGCCCATGTCATTGGTCTCTCTCGCATTGATTTACTTTTGTGTCTATCTGGGAGCTTATCATTTTCCCATACGACTGCAGTTTGAAAACGTAGACCCAAATTGGATCAATCCCAAGACCGTTTGGACGGCGATATTGCTGGTGTATTGCGCGATTGCTTCAGTGCTGCCGGTGTGGTTGCTGTTGCAGCCTCGGGACTACGTCAACAGCCATCAGTTGCTGCTTGCGTTGGCGCTGTTGGTGACG
>CAYTPS010000210.1:5690-8841 GCA_964439245.1 uncultured Pirellulaceae bacterium
GACTTAGTTGCTTCAGCGCCAGCGGTCGTCGCATCGCCGCCGTCGGACGCACCTCCCATCTTGCCGTTCTTGTTTATTACGATCGCCTGCGGTGCGATCAGCGGATTCCACTGTTTGGTTAGCAGTGGCACCAGCAGCAAACAGTTGGCACGTGAATCAGATGCTCTTGCGGTTGGCTACGGTAGCATGTTGCTTGAAGGCGCTTTGGCGGTCGTTGTGATTCTGGCTTGTTGTGCTGGCGTTGGAATGAGCGGGAATCTCGATAGTGGTGGAGCGCTGGCTCTGGCAACTGCCGTGTCGACGAATTCGCAAAGCAACTCAGATGCTGCTTCGGTATCTCCGCAGACCTCGCCGCAACGTCAGGCATGGGAAGATCGATATGGAGGTGGAAAGAAATGGAAAGAGTTTAAATTGACTCACATGGTTGGTGCCTTTATTGATGGAGGTGCCAACTTTCTTAAACAGATTGGTATCCCTGGCAAAATGGCCGTCGGAATTATTGCAGTCCTGGTTGCCAGTTTTGCCGCGACGACGCTCGATTCGGCAACGCGCTTGCAACGGTACGTAATACAGGAGGTTGGGACGACGATTCGCTTTCCGCCGCTCACCAATCGCTACGTTGCGACGTTGGTGGCAGTGTTGTTGGGAGGCTGGATTGCGATGCAGCCCAATGCCGCTGGTGTGCGCGGTGCCGGCGGTCTAATGTTGTGGCCTCTCTTCGGTGCGACCAATCAATTGCTGGCGGGATTGGCGCTGATGGTCATTCTTTTTTACCTATGGCGCCGCTCTAAACCGATTTGGTTTGTGGCTATCCCGATGGCTTTCATGGTCGTGATGCCGACGTTGGCACTGGGGTGGCAATTGTTCGACCCGAATCAGGGTTGGGTGGCCAACTATGAAGCTAAGCCTTTGCTGGCGACCATTGGATTGGTTACGATGGGGATTCAAATCTGGATGGTGACCGAAGGAGTATTGGCTTGGTCGAAGGCCAAGGGCGTATTGGAGACCGAGGCCAGCGAGGCTGGGACCGAGTTGCGGAATGAGGGAGGTCGGTCATGCTAAATGACGTGAGGCATGAAAAGAATCGAGCATGGGATAGGCTTCCGGCCTGTCATCGAGCGCGTCGCACACGGACAGTGCGGAAGCGTATCCCGCCGATGACATGTGCGCGTTGGTTTGCTGCCGGGGTGCTGTGCGTGTTGTTGGGAGGTTGCGGTCCTTGGATTGGCGACCCAGTGGTAGAGGTCATCGGCGAGGTGACGCTCGACCGTAAAGTTTTGACGGGCGCTAAGGTGGTGTTCGTTCCCATGCGATTTCGTAATGATGAGGGCCTAATTAATCCGTTGGCATTCGGAGAGACCGATGGCACCGGGCGTTTCGAGCTTAGATCTGATGAGCAGAAAGGAGTGCTGCTGGGACGCTATCGAGTGCTTATTTTCAAGGCCAACTCACAAGATCTGGGGGCTGCCGAGGGAGAGACATCTCTTGAAGGCCCGGCAATTTCTTTCAACGCCAAACAGAACAATGCGGACGAAATGGCCCTTGATTTGGCAAGGCTCCTTAATGAGCCCTTAGCGCGGAGACTGCCCGTTGGAATTGTCCCAGAGAAGTACAATTTGTACTCGGAATTAGAGTACGTTGTGGACCTACCGGTAGGAATCGTCTACCCAAAATTTGATCTGACCAGCGAATAGGGGGACGGCCATTTACAGATTTTTCTGTGATTCGCTTGCAAAATTGTTGACTTCAGATTTTTGCATCGCCATATTGAACTCCTGTTCATTTTCAGGAGCAAATCATGCGTCAGTCTGTGTTGAATGCAATTCGTCAGGGCGATTGGGATTTCGAGCCTGAGCCTTTGCAAGAAGAGATGTTCGATTCGACGGCAGCGTTGCCGGGATCTGAAGAGAAGGTTAAGGAACTTGCTAAACGTGCAGTCCAAGGGCTGCCGCTGTGGCACTCCGAAGATCGGAAAACGTACGATGAGACGCAGGACGACGAGGTTGTCCAGGTCATCAATAGAGCTGAGAGATTTGACATTTAGTCCGCTCTAACCCGCGGAAGTTCAATTGCTTTGACCAAAGTCGCCTCGTTCATGAAAGCGGACAGGCCAAATTTGTTTTGGACGGTCATAGGGACAGAAACACTGACTCTGACAGCATCTGTGGTGGGAGTAATCGTAGCCGGCGTGACAGTGACAGAAAATTCGTTGATTCCTGTTCCATTTAGCACGTCTTCGGCAGCGCTTTGGCAGGCGGCGGCAGTCGCACCTGGGACCACTCCTCTTCTTGCACCTTCAAATGCTGCATTCTCCATCGCACATTGAGTGATGTGGACGCTGGCGAATTCGATTCCACCGAAAACCACAAGGAAGAAGATGGGTGCAACCACCGCAAATTCCACAGAAGAAGCGCCTCTTCTTTTTCTTCGTCGTCTTAATTTGGACAGCATAGAAATCTCTGAAGTGTATCGTGCTATTTGGAAAGGAAGGCAACCGAGCCGGCCAGTCGTCTGAAAATGTTCTTCAGCGTGTCTTGGTCAGGAGCGTGAGAATGAGTACCGCCACCATTATCGGCCGCAAGAATCATGTCTGGCTCATTGGCGCCGTCACTGAACGTAATGGTGTGCACCGTGATGCCGTCATTGAGACAGTTCGTTGCTTCATCAAAAGGTTGCTGGATACCCGTTGCATTGTGTACTCCGTCAGTCAGACAAATAATGATCTTCTCTACGTTTGCCTCTCCTGAATTTGCATAGTGAAGCCGCGCTTCCTGAAGTCCAGCGGTGATGTTAGTCCCGCCAAACCAGACCGAATTGTTCAAGCGATCCATTTCTGTCCGAACAAGGTTCAGATCCTTTGACAAATTTGATTCAAGCGTGACTGTTTCAATCACCACGGGGTTCCCGTTGATCGTCCTGGTGGCTGCGTTGGCAAACGTCACCAAGCCTACGGTTTCTCTTACAGGAGTAGATCCCAGTTCACTGAGGAACACCTCGACTGCATTATCAAGCGCCCTCCAGCGACTGTCCGCTTGAGGTAGATTTTCTGCTCTCTCTACCATTTGAGCGGTGGTAAGTGCGGGCCCTTGGACAGGGAACTTCATTGATCCTGATCTGTCGAGGACGAGAATAATCTGAACGTCTCGAAATG
>CAYTPS010000210.1:8851-9099 GCA_964439245.1 uncultured Pirellulaceae bacterium
TCGGTTATAGAATTGCCCAAAGAATGATGCGATTGGGCCTTCGGCTGTGGAAGAGTCACGTCTCGCGAGAACCTGGACCGAGTTGGCTGGAGTTTGCCCCGGGGTATAAAGGTAACTGCCATCTGCTTGTTTGGATGCACGGCCGAAGACGATTTGGTCATTGGCCAGAGTTATATTTTCACCGGCGACTGGGTTGTTAGCCGCAATAAAACGTGCCGCATCCATGGCGGCAATTTCATCGCCCCCTG
>CAYTPS010000211.1:0-9024 GCA_964439245.1 uncultured Pirellulaceae bacterium
CGCTCACGCATCAGAGAGATTGAAACCGAGCTACGGAAGATCAATCTCGAGCAGCTAGAATTGAACGAATCGCGTCGTCCGCTGGCCCACCCATTCGAATACGTTGAAGCAAAACTTGCGGGAGTGGTTTCTGATACAACACCCCCCGAAGAACTCAAAAAGATGGCTTTGGGATTTGTTGACGGTATCCGGCAGCAATACGATCAATTGAGTTCTGACTATCACGACTATTCCGAATTGCTGCGCAAGATCGAGGCGGAGCGTAAGGAATTAGTTAGTGAAATTGAAAGTACGAAAAAATTCGTTGACGAACATACCCTGTGGATTCAGTCGGCCAAATCAATCGGGCTTGATCATCTCGTGAAGACTCGACATGGGGCGGCGGAGTTTTTTGACCCCGCACAGTGGTATGGCTTGCTGGATTGTTTAACCACTCGCATGTGTCGTCGACCACACGAATCGGCCGTTGGACTAATGGGACTGGTAGGGTTGTTTGTCGTTAGCAGGCGTTTCAAAGGTTAAGCGTTTTGCTTGGCTAACAGTTGTCGGCCAGAACAAGATTTGACTTCCGGAAAATACAACACAGATTCAAAACAAGAGCCAGAACAAAAATGGCAAGTGTAACTAGTGATTTACAGTCGAGTTCGCCTCAGAATCCTGAATTGATCAAGGATATTCAGCGCTTCTCGCGCTACCGCCCAATGCTTTCCAGCGTCATGTTTTCGATGCTGTCCGCTTTGTTTGTGCCGCTGGCAATGATGTTTCTGGTTTGGCAATTGTCACCTGCGTACGATCTCAACTCTCTGCGCGGAGCCGTCTGTCAGGGGCTTAAGGATTTGGCGCCTATCGTTTTGGTCTCGATGGTCCTCACTGCGCTGGTCTCAGCGAAAGGTCCCGCCCATCAACATTTTGGTTGGGGCGAGGGATTCTGCCAAGGACTGTACACGATGATGTGGACGTTCGTTTGCGTAAGTCTGCCTTGTCGATTTTTTGCAGTTGCCTTAATCACGTTTCAGGAAGGCTCGTGGAGTGACTCACTGGGACGCGCATTCTTTATCGGTTCGATTGTAGCGCTAACTGCGGGCTTGATAATGGGGTGTCGCACGATCAACAAGTCATGGGACCAAAATTTGTGTAGGCGTGGACTACGAGTTGGCCGTGCTGAGCGACGTCGGTCCAACGAAAGTTTGTTCAGTGGTGGGCCGGTCGATGTGGCAACCCTGACGGCTGCTGAACCTTGGACGGCATTTCCTCGTCGGTTGACGCTAACTGTGTTACCGCTGGTATTGCTTGCATTGTGTTTTATGTCGGCTACCGGATACCATTTCACGGCGTTCGAAATGAGTACGCGCGCGATTTGGAGCGCCCTAGCGGTATTCGTGTTGGCCATCGTTGCCGCCTTCATCAGCCGTGTTTTGCTAACGGCACAATTTCGTATCAAGTTACGGCAGTTGGACCGAAACGAAGAAGGTCAGATCGACAAAGACGAATCGATCAACATCGGCGAGATTTCTTCGCAAGTTAACCGATTGGTTAACGTGACCGCCCTGATGGGAATGATAGTTGTGGCGTGGCAGATTTGGTCGACCGTTTCGCCAACAATCTCTTACCTAGATAGTATTGAGTTGTGGAAGTCGACGCGTGTTGACGCTCTCGGGAAACCGCAACTAATTACTCCGCGTGATGTCCTGATGGGGCTGGGAGTGCTTGCGATGACGTTTGTGCTTAGCCGCAACCTGCCAGGACTGCTCGAGATAACACTGCTAGAGCGGCTTCCGCTGGATAAAGGTGGGCGTTATGCGATTTCATTTGTCGTCCGCTACGTGTGTTGCATCATTGGAATTCTGTTTGCCGTGCACTTAGTCGGGTTTTCTTGGTCCAGTGTCCAGTGGTTGGCGGCAGGTCTAACTGTCGGCCTTGGCTTCGGTCTGCAGGAAATTTTTGCGAATTTGATTTCCGGGATCATTATCCTAATCGAACGCCCTGTGCGCGTTGGGGATTTCGTCTCAGTCAACGGGATTACTGGCACCGTTTCGCGCATGGAGTTGCGGGCGACAACGATCCGAGATCTCGATCATCGCGAACTGATTATTCCGAACAAGAAATTTATCACCGATGACGTGATGAACTGGACGCTTTCAGATTCGCTCTACCGAACCATTATTTCTGTTGGCGTCGCGTACGGAAGCGACACTAAAATGGTGGAAGCCACTTTACTGGAGGTCGCTCGTCGTCATCCGCAGGTGCGGCGTGATCCGGCGCCTGAGGTAGTATTCAAGTGCTTTGGCGAAAGCACGCTAGATTTTGAACTGCGTGTGGTGCTGCCCGACAGAGACAGCTTGGCTAAAATTCAGCACGAATTAAACATGGCAATCGATAGCGCTTTCCGTGAGAAAAATATCGAGATTGCATTCCCACAGCGTGAGATCCGCGTCAGACAAATGGATGCCGAGGCGGTTGGACTGTCACCGATCGCCGGACGCAGTGACGTTCGGGAGAATGCTGCATAAATCAGTTTTCCCGATAAGCTTCAAAGACCTGATTTGGCGTCATATCCTAAATGGCTACTTATGCTAGGGGAGCCTCTAAATGTCTGTAGAACAGAAATCACCGTGCACAGACGAACGAACAGACAGAGCCAACGACGAAGTTTTGGCCAAGAATTTTGGATGTGCAGATCGCGAAACAGTTACTTCCGCTCGATACCGTAGTCGTCAATTTTCCGGTAAAGCGTTGCGCGACTGATGCCCAGCAATTCAGACGCCTTGGGGACATTGTTGCTGGTACGTTTTAGAGCATCGATGATCAGTTTCCGCTCCCAATGATCGATTCGCAGGGTTTCGAACTCTCCGTCACTGGCGTCGCGAATACCCAAATCCGTGGACTGTATCTCATCGCCTTCCGCCATTACGGTAGCGCTGTCGATGACGTTTCTCAATTGTCTGACATTCCCGGGCCACTGGTAGCTTAATAACCGCACGTTGGCTTCTTTGGACAGCTTAAGATTCGGCTTACCGTGTTGTGTTCGGAAGTGATCCAAAAAGAAGTCGATCAGCATCTGAACATCAGCTTCGCGGTCACGTAGTGGTGGAATATATAATTCGTAGACACTCAATCGATAGAACAGGTCCTCGCGAAACTTCTTCTCTGCAACAAACTCCTTCAAGTCACGATTGGTCGCGCAGATGACGCGCACGTCGACCGAGATTTCTTCGGTGCCACCAACCGGCAAAAACGGATGTCCTTCTAGGGTGCGAAGAAGTTTGGCTTGCCCTTCGAGCGTCAGTTCGCCGATTTCGTCAAGGAACAGAGTGCCAAGGTCAGCTTGCTGGAACCAGCCAATGTGGTCGCGGTCGGCTGATGTAAACGAACCTTTCTTATGCCCAAACAGCTGGCTTTCCATCAGTTCACGAGGGATCGCCGCACAGTTGACACTTAACATTGGTCGGTCTTTTCGAGGGCTAGAGCGATGGATTGCTCTGGCAACCAGTTCCTTGCCCGCACCACTTTCGCCACGCACCAACACCGAGCCGGATGCTTTGGCGACGCGCCCAATCTTCGATTTAAGCTCAAGCATCTTCGGGCTTTCGCCCTTCATCTCATCGAATGCAGCAGATTTTTGCACCAATGAATTGTGCTCGGCAGCCAATGCTGAGAGTCGATGTGCTCTATCGAGCGATCGAATCATGATGTTTGCTAGTGCGACGGCGAGATTGAAATGGCTGTCGTGAAATGGCGTGTCGTTACGATAAAGGTGAATCGCGCCCTTAACTTGGTCATCCGAAACTAGAGGCACGCAAATGGAATCCGAAAATGGATTCTTCTTGGATTTTTTCGTTTCCCCAGTTCCTTTTTCAATCCGCAGCGCGCGGCGTTCGGTGACAACGCGACTTGTCAAGGCGGGGTTCAATTCCAGAATGCCGGCTTGGTCTTCGGGAAAAAAGACTCTTGGCGTGAGCATACCTTCTTCCGACAGCCAAAGAAATCCGGCAGCCGAAGCGGACGTTCGATCAAACAGGCGTTTCATGCAGATCGAGATCACTTGATCCGGTTCGTCCACAGACAGCAATTTTACAGACAGCTGAAACAGAAAGAAAAAATCCTGTCCCCAATTTTGACCTTTCAAGAAATCAAGCGTGTACTGTCCTGTTTCTTTTGGGTTCATCGATTGATCGAGAACAATCGTCAGGCCTTCCGAGCTACTGTTGTCGGCCGAGTCGGCGACCACTTCCTCTTGCTTTTGCAAGTTGAACGTAAACGATGATGCGCCTACTTTGACCTGAGTGCCATCGACCAGTTGGGCTTGTTCAACTGGTTGTCCGTTAACATAGGTGCCATTGCTGCTTTTGTTGTCCCGGATCCACCAGCCGTTTTCCTCATGGAAGATCTCTGCATGCACGCGCGAGCATTGTGGGTCGTTGAGTACGATGCGGCACTCCCAATCGCGTCCCATCAGGTTCTGTTCACCCTTGATCAGCTCGAAACGAGCCCCGGAGTTGGCACCGGCATTTAAAAGTAGATAGGCTTGCAAGACGTTGCTTCAATTAGTGATTTAGGACAAGTGTGAAATGAAGCACTCGGCTTCCGACCGAAAATGCATTGTGGGCAACAAAGGCGCAGGTATCTCGGTAGCTCCAGCGCTCCTTTCCATTGTATGATCAACTTGGACGCAGGCCAGAATGACCAACCAGTATAGTTTAATTTTCTTTTGTAAACTTGGCCAAATTGTTGCTTGCTTCCCACTTTTCGGCCGGTGTATGGCTTTCGAACTGTGGTCTGGGCAAGGATTCCGATTATGAAGGGCTCAAACGGTATTGTCGATGTCGTTGCCTAGTCCTACGATTTGATTAGGCGTCACCTGCACTAGCAGAGAATTCGTTCACCTAGGCAGACGGCGTAAAGCGTTGCCAGCATGGAAGTCACTAGATGTAGTGCCCCTGCTGGCCAATAACTTTTAAACGATCTTTTTCAGGCAAAAATATGCTCTCTAGGTTCCCATCGCGTGCCAGCAACCCGTGTTTTCTTCTACGTGCGTTCCTGCCTGTTGTCTTCGGAATCTCGATATTGTGTTTTCAGGTGGCCGAGACGCGAGCCGACGATCTTGGACGACCAACGGTTATCAACAAGATGGTTGCCAAACTGGTGACCAAACTGATGCAGGATGATCACTTGTCCAATCGCCCTTTGGACGACCAAATCTCTCAGCGGGCTTTTGACCTATTTGTCAAATCGCTTGACCCGATGAAGGTGTACTTCTCGCAATCAGATATAGATGAATTTTCCGTCTGGCGGACGGACTTGGATGATGAGATGAAGCGCGGCGACTTCACTGCAGCGTTTGCCATCTTTCGCCGGTTCCTGCAGCGCGTCGACCAGCGTACAGAAACGGCAGTGAAAATGGTCGATATGGAACATGACTTTACCATCAAAGAAGAGATGGTTACTGATTCGGATTTGCTGACTTTTGCCGCAACTGAAGAAGAAGCGATTGAAAAATGGCGCAAGCGAATCAAGTACAGCCTGCTTGTTTTCCGCGATGATGAGTCTAGGAAAGACAAAGAATCTGAGAAGGAAGATGAAGATTCAACGGACGACAGCAGTGGAGACGATGAAGGCCCCAAAAACGTCAAGAAAGCAAAAAAGAAAGACCCCAAGGAAGTGTTGCGAAAACGCTATCGGTCTTTTGCGCGGCGTATGCACCAAACCAACGCTGAGGAAGTCATCGAAATGTTTGTCAGTGCAGTGACAAACGCGTTTGATCCTCACACGACCTACATGTCTTCCAAGACTTTTGAGAACTTTCGCATCTTGCTCAGTCTTCAGTTGGAAGGCATCGGGGCGACTCTGTCGATGACCGATGACGGTTACACCGTGATCAAGAGTATCGTTCCCGGAGGAGCGTGTGACACTCAGGGTGGAATTAAGGTTGAAGATAAGATTGTTGCCGTCGCGCAGGGAAATGAGGATGGCACTAAGACCTACAAGAAGCTCTACGATATTCATGGCGGCGAACCGGTTGATGTTGTCGGTATGAAACTGGATGAAGTAGTCGGCATGATTCGTGGTAGAGCGGGTACTGTTGTCAGGCTATCTGTGATTTCCGAAAACAGCGAGGAGATCCATGAGGTCAAAATTTCTAGAGAAAAAATCAAGCTGGAGGACAGCGCTGCAAAAGGCGCCATTTTTGAAGAGGGAACTCGAGAAGACGGTTCACCGAAAAAAATTGGTGTGATCGACCTACCAAGTTTTTACGCCGACATGAGTGGAAAGTTGGGTGGTCGCCGCACGACCGTCGATGTTGAGCGTATTTTGAATGACTTCAATTCCAAGAACGTAGATGCAGTGGTGCTCGACCTTCGTCGCAACGGTGGCGGAAGCCTGAAGGAAGCGATCGATCTCACGGGGTTGTTTATCGATGAGGGAACAGTCGTTCAAGTAAAAGATTCATACGACCAAATCACAAAATACGACGATGAAACACCGGGGCTCTCATGGGAAAAACCGGTCATTGTTCTAACCAGTAAGTTCAGTGCCAGTGCCAGTGAAATTCTTGCCGGTGCGTTACAGGATTACGGTCGGGGGATTATTGTCGGTGACACCACGACCCATGGAAAAGGAACAGTCCAAAGTTTGCTGGATCTGAACCAGATTGTCGCGAACATTCGAAACCCGCCCAACACTTACGGCGCTCTTAAAATTACCATGCAGCAGTTCTATCGTCCCAGCGGAGAAAGCACTCAGCTGCGTGGTGTGCTGGCCGATCTAGTTCTGCCGTCACTCAGTGACAAAATGGACGTTGGCGAGTCTGATCTTGAGTACGCCGTTGAGTTTGACAAGATTCCGGGGGCGTCGCACGATCTTTATCAATTGGCTTCGCCACAGTTGAAAGAGACGCTTCGTCAAAAGTCAGTCCAGCGAATCGATAGCTCCGAAGATTTTGCCAAACGGAAAAGACAAATTGAGAACTACGTTTCGCAAAAAGCTCTCAAGAAAGTGTCTCTCAACGAAGAAGAATTTATGGCGCGGCGCAAGGAGCTGAGTGCTGAAAAAGAGGACGAGAAGACGATCGAGGCGTTGGAGAAAAATGAGATCGAGCGAGACTTTTTCATGGATGAAGTTCTCAAGATCACCAGCGACTATGTCGAGCTTCTGGGGGCGAACGGCTAAAGCGCGCAGCGTTGCATTAAGTTGAATAGTGTTTGGCTACGGCGAGAGTTTCTTTAACTTCGCCGTCATGGTCGCGACGCGATCAGCATGATCTGCCAGAACCAGCGAGTTGTTTTCCTCTGGATCCGATGCCAATTCAAACAGCTCGGTTTTGTTCCGTTTGGTAGCTGCGATCTTCTTTTCTACGACTACGTTTTTGGCTTTCTCCCTGTCGTAGCGATGCAGCTTCCATATTTTTTTGCCATCTCTTTGGATATAGCTTAACGTGCCAGTGTTTCCGTTGTCTTGCAGCACCAACTCCTGACGCCCTTGCGCCGAGGGTTTACCTAGAAAGGCATCAAGAACATCGACGCTATCGGTAAAGGCGTTTTCGGCAACCGGTTGGTGGGTCAGTTTGGCAAAACTTCTTGCCATGTCGATAGTGCAGACCATTTGGTCACTGATGCCAGGGGCAATAGTTCCGCGCCAGCGCGTGATAAATGGAGTCCGGCAGCCACCTTCGAACACGCTGTACTTACCGCCTTTGTAGATGCCGGCGGCCCGGTGTTTGCCAACTTTTTCTAGCGCGCCGTCGGCGTAACCGTCGTCCATCACGGGTCCGTTGTCGCTGCAAAAGACAACCAGTGTATTTTCAGCGATGCCAAGCTCATCAAGCGTTTTAGACAGCTCCCCCACGCACCAGTCCAGTTGAGCGATGGCGTCACCGCGGAAGCCAAGTTTGGTTTTGCCCTGAAAGCGTTCGTGCGGCATGCGGGGCACATGCAGATCGTGTGATGAGAAAAACAGGAAGAACGGCTTGTCCTTGTTGGTCTGCATGAACGCTTTTGATTTTTCAACCCACTTGTCCGCAAGGTCTTCATCGCGAAAACGTGCAGCGTTGCCGCCTGTGTAAAAACCGATACGGCTGATCCCATTGTGAATCGTCGAATTATGCCCGTGTGTCCAATCCATCTTTAGTGTGGCGCGATGAGTGATACCCGTTGGGTGGTCGTCGGAAGGTTTTTTATTACCGACCCACAATGGATCGGCGGGGTCAAGATTGAGAACATGGTGGTCTTGGACATACACCTGGGGAACACGATCGTTGGTAGTCGGCAGCAAGAAGCACTCGTCAAAACCAATCTCAAGTGGGCCGGGGTTGAGCTGACCGTTCCAGTCGGGGCCTTTTCCTTTTGCGCCTAAACCAAGGTGCCACTTGCCGATCACAGCCGTGCGGTACCCGGCAGTCTTTAATGTCGAGGCAATCGTCTCGGTGCCCGGTTGAACCAGCGCGGGTGAATTTGGAGGGGCAATTCCAGTTCCCTTGGTTCGAAAGGCGTAGTTTCCTGTTAGGAATGAGTATCGCGTAGGCGTACAAGTCGATGCCGAGCAATATCCGCTGGCGAAGCGCATTCCCTCTGAGGCCAACCTGTCAATGTGAGGCGTCGAAATCTCCGTGGCCCCGTAACAAGAAAGATCGCCATAGCCGAGATCATCGGCCATGATGACCACGATATTGGGTTGGCGTTCGGGCGAGTCGCAAAAAGCTTCTTGTTGAGTAGAGAAAAGCAGTCCTGAGAGGATTGTGGCGAAGACGAAAAATCGAATCATCGTTTGGTGGTCCCAAGCGGAGAGTGTTAGCAAGCAAAATGTTGACAATTAGTTTATACACACACCGACGGCATTTGATACCTCTCACGGACGATTTCAGCGAAGAGTTTTCTTCACACTCTGGCCCGTCGAAATTCGTCGCCGGGGCAGCAGTGGGCTGCTGCCGTGATAATTGGCTGTCACCAACAGGTTTTCCACCTAACACCGACCGGCGTTTCGGCGTTACGGAGTCTCCGTGCCGCCCAACTTGCTGCTTGAACCACCGCA
>CAYTPS010000212.1:0-4380 GCA_964439245.1 uncultured Pirellulaceae bacterium
CAAGACCGAGATGAAATTGGTGAGATGGACCAATTGAAGCGGCATGTCATTTGTTACTCAAAAACCGACGGCAGTAAGCTTTGGCAGAAAGACTACGATCCGCATCTTCCCGAGGACGAGTTTCGCGGCATGGGTGTGCCTGAGCACGGTTATGCGAGCAGCACTCCGGTATCCGATGGAGCTAATGTCTACGTGTTCTTTGGCAAATCAGGTGTGATTGCATTGGACTTGGACGGTAACGAGCTATGGAAAGCGAATGTTGGTACCGGCAGTGGTGACAGAAAGTGGGGCTCTGGTGCCAGTCCCGTCTTGGCAGGCGACGTGCTAGTGGTCAATGCGACCGATGAATCAAGTTCTGTGGTTGGCCTAGATAAGAACACGGGGAAGGAACTGTGGCGCAATGAAGGCATCACCAATGTCTGGGGTACGCCGCTGGCGGTGGGAACCGGTGATGACCAAAGTGTGGTGATTTCGGTTCCAAAAGAGGTTTGGGCAATGGATCCTGCAACCGGGAAATTGGATTGGTATAGCACTAATGGTGTGGCCGACAGTTCGGTTTCCTCCAGCCCTGTGTTGGACGGCGACAAAGTGATTTGTATGGGAGGACGCTCTGGAACTGGCGTTGCATTGAAGCTGGGTGGCAAGAAAGGCGCTGATGTCACTGAAACACATACCGTCTGGCAAGGCAAAGCCGTTGCAAGAATCATGACTCCAGTCGTTTATGACGGATTGATGTTCGGGGTTTCACGTGGAGTGGTAACTTGCGCCGATGCCGCGACCGGCCAAGAGATCTATAAAGAGCGTCTACCTAGCGATGCGGTCGGTGCAGGCGGTGGTCGTCGAGGCCCAAGTAGTGACTATTCGTCCCCGGTGGTTTCAGGTGGAAACGTCTATCAGGTTCTTAAGAATGGAACGGTCCTTGTCATTGCCGCCAAACGTGATTTTGAATTGGTGTCGGTGAACAGGTTTGAAGATGATGGGACCGAGTTCAATTCAACTCCCGCGTTCTCTGGAAATGAAATGTTCATTCGCTCAAATAAGTATCTGTACTGCGTTGCCGAATAAAGAGGGCTTGCTTCGGTATTTTATTGTTGGAGTGACAGTCGCTGGCTGGCATGCAACCTCGTCGATCGCGACGCGATTTAGTACTTACGTTTTTTCAAGCGATGCCGGTCCTTCTCCTCGACCGTCAGATGCCCCCATTTGAGCGACTCGTCTTGGGTATATTGTTTGCCCAACTGCAAAGCCAACATGGCTTTACACATTTCGTATCCAAGATAAAACGCGAGCGAAGGATCGAGGTTTTTGGGGTTAGTGTCCGCTAGTTGATCGAACAGGTCGAACGGGTCATCGCCGCTGAAATGAATGCCGCTTCCCAATAAATGGATCTGATTGAGTTCGGCAAGAATCCGGTAGTTGTTGTCCTTGATGTTGCCAGCCAACGTTTCGATTTGCTCGAGGTCGAATTGAACTAGACGCGGATCGCGCAGCGAAACAAGGTCTTCGGAGATGCGTTTAGGGGGAACGTTTTCGCTGACGCTGTACCAGGCAATACGGCGTGCAATGTCGATCTCTTTTACGCTTGACCGGGCCCAATTGATGACTTGGGTGGTAAGAACAGAACGGATGCCCAACTCTTGGCAGACTGAAATCAATAGCATGTTCACGCCGGCCGAATCGACATCGGTCAGCTCAGATAGATTTCCAACACCCATCATCATCTCGGTATCAGGCCAACGGGCGCGAGCGTCGATGTAGCGTTTGATACTGGCCGTAAAACCCAACCCGATCGGTTCAAGAATAGGATCGATGCGAAACGGCACGTTGCGTTTAGAAAGAAATTCCATCGTCGGTTCAAGCGAATTGATGTCGCGTATGTCATCTGGAATCACGACGACTTCAATGCCCCAATCGGGGGCTTGCTCTCGGTTAGAAGAATTAACCGATAGTACCAGTTCAGCGCCCGCTTGGGCGGCGGCTGCTATCTCATCTGAATTGAGACTGTCGACGGAGACGCGATGTCCTTCCGACTTTAGCGCGTCGACGCACTCCCCGACGCCGTCCCAAGTCGCATTTGGCAAGCACCCCACATCGATCAACGTTGCCCCGTCGGACCGCATGGAGTCCGCCATGGCCATGATTTCACTCAGTGGCAGTCTAGGGGCGTGGTTAATTTCAGCGATGATGTCGATATCCCAATCGCCAAAGGAATCTTTGATTGCCTTTTGGCCGAAGAATTCAGGCAATCGGCGGAGGTCTTTTGGGCCGATTGCAATCGGTAGGTCGGTAATTTCCTTTAGTGGCGTCAAATCACCTTCACAGTAGCCGGGCAAAATGATTCTGTCGGTCCCCGGAGCAATATCGATGTGTTTGGCGATCCACTTGGGAGTCATCAAAGCCGCGACGGTAATTGGAAGCACGTCGATGGAGTAAGCAATCTCGTTGGCGGGATTGGCGCCCGAGGCAATCTGCGCGAGGATGCTTCGCAACGCGGGTTCCGCCAGTCGGCCGGTGACAAAGTGGATTTTTTCGGTTGCCATAATTTCGCCAGAGCGACTTGTGCTAAACTGATGGGCCGTCCGTTGGAATGATCGGCTGCGATGCATGATAGTCCCAATCGACGAAACTGGGCAGGTGCTTTACTTGCCTTGGTAGAATGCTCCGTCGAGCGATACGATGAGGGTGTAGTTGAGGAACGCTTCCAGACGAGAGCGCAGAGATGAAAGCACTAAGGTATGCCAAACGCTTGATCGAGTTTGATTCGACCAGCCACCGGTCCAACCGCAATATCGCGAAGTACCTTGAGATGAAGTTAACCAAGCACGGTTTTGTTGTCGAGAAAACGGGCTACTTGGACAAAAAAGGTGTGCGCAAAGTCAATTTGGTGGCCAAGAAGGGTGGCGGCGAGGGCGGGTTGGCCTATTTCTGTCACAGCGATGTTGTTCCCGCCAAACGTTGGTTCACTAATAAGTTTACTCCTTTCGAGCCTCGTATTGCCCGCGAGCGTCTGTACGGCCGCGGTAGCTGTGACATGAAAGGTTCCATCGCCTGCATGCTCGAGGCGTCACAGGAGATTGCATGGGATGATCTGAAACACCCGCTTTATTTTGTGTGCACTGCCGACGAAGAGGTTGGGTTTGAAGGAGCCAAGGTTGTCGTCGAGGACAGTAAGTACTACCGCGAGATGGTTCAGCAGCAGCCAAAGGTGATCATCGGCGAACCTACGATGTTGGAAATCTATCATGCTCACAAAGGGTGTTTTGAGTTCACTGCCACAGCGCGCGGCAAAGCGGCACATTCAAGCTCGCGTGATGGTGATAACGCGAATTTGAAACTGATTCCGTTTCTTTCCGCTGTGCAGGAGATCCACGAGCAAACAGAATCTAAAGCTGAATTCCACAATAACGCGTTCGACCCACCATCGTTGAGTCTCAATATATCTATCAAAGGAGACGGATCGGCCCACAACGTCACTGCCTCTCGCGCGATTTGTACTGTGAATTTTCGGCCGATGCCAGATGTCGATCATGAGCCAATCGTCCTGCGTGTTCGTGAGGCAGCCAAACAGTACGGTTTGGAATTGGAATTGAACGATTATGGCGGAGCATTGTGGACCGATCCGAAATCGGAGTTCGTGACCGAGGCGCTAAAATTGGTTCACCGAAAAGAAGCCAAAACGGCCGCCTACGGTACCGATGGAGGTGTGTTAACGGAACTGAACGACAAAATCGTATGTGGTCCTGGCAGCATTAAACAAGCTCACACAAAAAACGAGTGGATTGGCCTTGAGCAACTGCATCGCGGAACGGAAGTTTATGCAAAAATGATCTGTCACTGGTGTTGTTGAAATAGAGTATTGGTGTTTCGCTGATGAATTGACGTGTTGGTAGACCGACTAGATGCGGCATTGGAAAAGTTTCATTTCTGGTTTACCAACCAATAAAGAGTAACGATGAGTTTGATTTATGGAAAATGATCTGCCATTTGAGTTTGTGGATGCCTGCCAAGATGATTTGGCGGACGTGCAGAACTTTCTCCAACCTTTTATGGATCGGAAGGAGTTACTGCAACGTACGTCGATCGAAATGCAGTTGTTGCTCAAGCATGCTTTTCTCTGCCGCGCTGATGGGAAACTGGTCGGTTTTGCGGCACTGGAGATTTACTCGAAGAAGCTTGGCGAAATTCAATGCTTGGCGGTTGCGGCGGAGCTTCGACGCAAGGGGATTGGTGGGACGCTGGTCAAGAAGTGCGTTGCGCGGGCCAGCGATGAAAAGGTGAAAGAGCTGATGGCGATTTCGGCGTCGGAGGACATGTTCTTTTCTTGTGGGTTTGACTATTCATTGCCGCAGCAGAAACGCGCGTTTTTTATCGAGCCATAAG
>CAYTPS010000212.1:4390-9010 GCA_964439245.1 uncultured Pirellulaceae bacterium
GCCCTAGCTTTATCGAATCCTAGAATAGCCTCTGCATCAGCAAGAATGCAAAATCTCAGCCGTTGCTTTGGTTTGTTTGACGGGGCATCCGTCGATTAGTCTAATTTCTCTCAACGTTTTTCGAAGCTACAAATTATGAACTCTGATTCTGAACGAAATTTGCCTTTGACAGGTGAGGCCGTTCCAAACGTGCCCGTCTTCAGTTGCGTAATCTACGTTCGGACAAACGAAGACGGCAACGTATCCGGACGAGTCGCGAACTTCGCCGGGTTGTCTGCAAGCGGTGGTGCAGAGCGCGATGTGCTGTCAAAGCTCTCGCGCGAATTCAAAGCGCATGTGATGGAGTTACACCAAGCTGGAAAAGAGATACCGTGGATTGATCCGCCGTCGCCCGCCGAATCGGATGAGCGCGTGCGATCGATTCCAGTTCACTTGTAGTGTCCACTACCATCAGACTCGCACGATTAGAGACTCAAGTCCGTGAAAGTGGAAACTGTTGCAGTATTTGGGTTCCTCTACCAATTCCATCTGTGGCAGACGCTCGATTAAAACACTCAAAGCAATGGCTATTTCCAATCTCGCCAGTGGTGCCCCAAGGCAGTAGTGAATTCCGCCACCGAGGCTGACATGTGGATTTTTCTTGCGGGCAAGATCTAGTTTGTCGGGTGAAGCAAAAACGTCACCGTCGCGATTTGCCGATCCGAGTAGCAGTGCGATCTCTTGTCCGACCTCGAATTGCTGTCCGCGAAACTCAAAAGGCTGTAAAACCCATCGGTTGAACTGATGAAGCGGCGTGTCGTATCGAAACAACTCCTCTACGGCTGCTTCAGTTAAGGAACGGTCGGTTCGCCAGCGCTCGATTTGATCAGGGTGGTTGAGCAACGCGTGCATTCCATTGCCAATCAGATTAACGGTCGCCTCATGACCCGCGTTCAGCAACAGAATACAGTTCGCAATCAATTCGTCTTCGGTCAGCTTCTCTCCCGCTTCTTCAACTTCGACTAAGCCCGAAATTAAATCATCAGTTGGATGCTTGCGCCGATCCGCAACCAACTCTCGCAAGTACGCGACGAACTCACGCGATGCCGCCACCGCCCCCAACTCCATTTGTTCTGTACGCTCCATTTCGTACATTTTTATCATTGCGTGCGACCATGCGAGTAGGTTGTCGGTCATTTCGGTGGGTACGCCCAACATCTCGGCGATGATCGTAACGGGCAGCGGTGTTGCAAATGTTTTTAGCAGATCGCATTGGCCGGCGTCGATCATTTGATCAACCAGACTATGACTTAGCTGCTCTATGCGCGGGCGGAATTGCTCAACGGAGCGTGCCATAAACGCTTTTTGAACCAAACCACGTAAACGCGTATGTGACGGCGGTTCCTGAGCCAGCATCGAAAGTCGGTCGATGTCGAAGAACGGTTTGGTGAGCGAAGATTCTGGCTTCGGCTGGCGGCACGGAGGAATGCTCTCTGGATCAATCTTTCGCCCGAGTCTACGATCGCGAAATAGTGCGGCTACATCTTCGTGACGGGTGAACGTCCATAGCTCATGTTCCTCCCAGAAGAAGACAGGGCATGAATTTCTCAGCTGCTGGTAGTACGGGTAGGGATTGTTGTAGAAATCCGGTTCTCGGATATCCAGATTTACTTTTCGTGTTGAGTAGTCAATTCGCATGCGGGGTTGAGCTATGTTTTTTGTGCCTTGAGAAATAGCAGCAACTGATCGGCCGTAACTCCTTCAGGTAACTCCGAAAGCATACTGGCGGGACGTTGGTTGGGATGCGCGGTGACGAATGATTCCAAGGTAGAAATCTGCGATTCATCCAACAGCCACTCGACTTTCATCGGCATGTTGCTTTCCGCCGCCCGAAGAGCATGCGAGAAAATTGTAGATTCATCAAGATTGCGAACCTGTTGGATATGATGTGGACGGTACCCCTGTGTTAGCAACCGCCAAGTCCAGTAAAACGAGGGTTGGATGTCTTCGGCGTGCGGCAGGTCGTCCCGATGTCTTACCTCGGATTCGTCGTCAGCGACGGGGTTCGAGAGGGCCTCTGGAGAGATTTCGGCAGTTTCCTCTTTCGGTACTTCATCAGATACCGCAGTGAGAGAGCTAGTCTCTTCCGGCTCAGTCGGGCTGTCAAAATCAAGTTCCGTTTCTACCGATTCATATGTATCTTCATCGGAACTTTCTGAGGCCTCCATGTCGTGTTGAGCTTCCGAGGCGTCATCTGTGGACTCAGCGCTGTCGGTTAGAAAGGGCTGTTTATTTCTAAGCCGGCGAGAGATTTCCTTCACCAGTTTTGGAGGCATCGACTCCGTCAAATCGATGTAGCGGTCGCCGGCGAGGATGTCTTTGGCGGCGTCGGCCATGCGAATGGTAGGTCGGAACTTGGTCGTTTCAAATTGTTCAATGAACCCGCACTGAATCAGGAACTCAAGCAGCGCGACGATATCAGACTGCCGAAGCGTCGACAATAATCCAAAGGTACTCAGGCGATTGAGTCCAAGTTGTGTGACTTTTTTCGCCGTGGATCCTTTAAGCATTGACGCGACCAAGTTTTTTCCAAGTCGCCCGTGCGTGCGCGCTGCACCGCTGAGTGCAACTTGAGCTGCATAAAGGCACGCGTCAGCGCCCGCCGAGCGCGTGTCTGATGCGGTAAGCTTCTTGAAGCCTCCACAATTGTCGCAGTTGCCGCAGCGTCTCCGATCTGGATCGCCAAAGTATTCAAGAATCTCTAGCTGTCGGCAGCGTTTGGTGGTGGAAAGCTTGATGACCGATTGCAGTTTTTCCATCTCCGCTTTTTGACGCCGCGCCAGTTCTGCAAAATCAATGTCCAACATGGCAAACGCCTTGTCACGGCACTTCATGTGGATCGCTCGACCGCGAAACGGCGGGACGTAGGTGACTGCATCGAGCTTAGTTATCTCTCGGATCGCGCGAGCGACCGAATCCCATTTCATCTCCAGTCGCTCGGCCATGAATTTTGGCTGGAACATCACCATTTCATAGCGACAGGCCCCGACCACACGTTCGAGTTCACGCATTACGGTCCGCTGGCTGGCGGCGTCACGCGGCAACATGTCAATGAGAGTGGTTAGTTTTGAATCAATACGGATTGCGGCAGAGTTCTGTTTCGAATCCAGTCGCTCGATCGCGCCGGCTTTCTCCAACAGGTTTTCGCACGTCGCGATGCCCGAGGTACCAATGGAAAGGTCTAGCTCCTCTTTGACCTCCGATAGCGTCATCTCGATCGGATCTTTAGGGATCGTCCGCAGATATTCGTAAACATCCTTGATCGTGTCGCGCGATGGGTAGCTGTTTTCAATGAAAAACTGCTGAATGTAAGTGTCTTGGTAGGAGTAGAGCATCAGGCATTCCGAGGGCTGACCGTCACGCCCTGCCCTCCCCGCCTCTTGATAGTAAGCCTCTATGCTGCCGGGCAAATTGTAGTGAACCACAAAACGTAAATCAGCTTTGTCGATGCCCATGCCGAACGCGTTGGTCGCGACGATGATTTCGATCTCACCGGACATAAATTTTTCTTGGACCGAACGTCTGCTCTCGGGAGGGAGACCGCCATGGTAGTACGCGACAGAGCGATCTATCTTCTCCGACAGCAGTTCTACGAGGTGTTCACAGTTCTTGCGGGTCGAAGCATACACGATGCCGCATCCGGGGTGTGTCTCGAGAAACTCGACCAGCCTGTCATCCTTTTCAGAGTTGCTGGCGGGAGTTTCAAATCGCAGAAACAAATTCTCTCGCGCGAATCCCGTCACGAATGTTGCCGCGTCCTCGAGGCCAAGGATTTTTGCAATGTCGTCTTGAACAAGTTTTGTGGCCGTCGCGGTCAAAGCAACGGTTTGCGGATTGCCAATACGTTCGCGGAATTTTCCTAAACGGGCATAGTCCGGTCGGAAATCGTGACCCCATTGGCTAATACAATGAGCTTCGTCAACGGCTAAGAGTTGGATCTGGATCTTGTTGATGGCCCGCATGAAGGATGTGCTGCGCAGGCGTTCTGGGGCGATGTAGATCAATTTATATTGCCCGTTGACCATCGCCGACAAACGCTCTTGTTGTTCGCCCGGGGAGAGGCTGCTGTTGATGAAGGTCGCTGAGATGCCGTTTTTCTGCAGCCCGTCAACCTGGTCTTTCATCAACGCAATCAAAGGCGAGATCACGATCGTCAGACCTTCTCGCGCGATTGTTGGCAATTGGTAGCAGAGGCTCTTGCCGCCGCCGGTAGGCATAATGCAAAGTGTGTCTTTGCCAGAGACAATCGCATCGATGACGGCCCGCTGTCCCGGTCGGAAGGATGTTAGCCCGAAATTGGCGAGCCACTTTTCAGTATTGGGAGTAACAATGGGCACGGGCAGTGGTCACAGGGCCAAAGGGCAGTTAGTATCATGAAGCCTCGAATCCGTAGAATATAAAGGACTCTCCGGTCGCCGGGAACTACGGAAGAGATTGCCGAATCGTTCGGTGGTGCGGGGTAAAGTCCTATTTTCACTTCCTTCGGCCGTTCTAGGGTCGAATAAGGCAGTGATCCAGTACGATAAAGTTACAATCGAGCAAACCTCAGTGACTTAGACGACGTACAGAGAGTGTTTGCAT
>CAYTPS010000213.1:0-8952 GCA_964439245.1 uncultured Pirellulaceae bacterium
AATCGGGTACAATTTAGGCCCTGATGGAACGTCCATCACTCAGAATGCATTGGAAATGTGCCTAAGATCCTGCCGTCATGAATGTGCCCGAACAATATCAGGTCGTCGCCCTCCGCTATCGACCTCAGCAATTTGACTCGCTGGTTGGACAGAGCCACATTACGACTGCGCTGGCCAATGCGATCACTCAAAATCGAGTTGGTCACGCTTATCTCTTTACCGGAGCGCGTGGAGTTGGCAAAACGTCGTCGGCGCGGATTTTTGCAAAATGCCTGAACTGTGAGAAAGGCCCCACAACAGCCCCGTGCAACGAGTGTGATATTTGCCAAGCCGTCTCGATCGGCGAGGACGTTGACGTGCTTGAGATCGATGGAGCCAGCAATCGCGGCATCGATGAGATCCGTCAACTGCGTTCCAACGTAGCCGTACGCCCCAGTCGTTCACGATTCAAAATTTATATCATCGACGAAGTCCACATGCTGACCTCTCAAGCGTTCAACGCACTGTTGAAAACGCTTGAGGAACCGCCAGCTCATGTGAAGTTCATTTTCTGCACAACCGACCCGCAGAAAATCCCGATCACTGTTTTATCGCGTTGCCAGCGATTCGATTTCTCGCCGGTCAAAACAGAAAAAATTGCTGACCGACTTCGGGAGATCGCCCAAAACGAAAACGTTGCCGCCGACGACGATGCACTCCAATTGTTGGCTCGCCGCGCCAATGGCTCCATGCGTGACAGCCAGTCCTTACTTGAGCAACTTCTTTCATTTTGTGGCGAGAAGATCACCGTCGACGAAGTGCACCAATTACTGGGCACAACCGACGTCACACGCATCGCTGAAATAGCGTCGGCGATGACTGAAAAAGATTCGGCTAAAACACTAGAGTTGATTCATGACAACCTTTCCTCTGGCGCCAATTCCGGTCAATTGGCGGATCAATTGCTTGCATATTTCCGCGACATGATGGTGACCCGAGTCGGCTGCGGTGAAGACACCCTGATTTGCTGCTCGTCAAATGAAACCGAAACGCTCGCTCAACAAGGACAGCAGCTTGGCCTTGATACAGTATTGATGGTCGTGCAAATTCTGGACAATGCAGTTGTCGCAATGCAATCGAGCCTACACGCGCGTGTGTTGCTGGAAGTAGCGGCAGTCAAAATCTGTGGCTTAGAGCATCTAGAATCAATTGGAACGCTGATCAAGTCTCTGTCGGGTGTCGGGAACGTTACCATCGGGGCAGGGCAGGGCACCGCTGAACCGTCGGCCCCCAAAACCGCCGCAAAAAAAAACGAAATAAATAACGACCCGCCTCAATCCACCGAGATGACGACTCCGGTGGAAAACAGTTCGGCGGCAATCGATTCGCCACCAGAAACAATCGCGGCGAACGTGGCACCTGCGATCGCCACAGCGAGTGCGATAGTCGCCTCTTCGGAAATTTCTAGTGTTGTAGGAAACCCCCAAGCCAAATCGGATCTTTCCCACGAAGCGTCCAATGAATCACCCGGCGCCAGCGTCGCGGTTGCCGATGCAACGGGTTCGACTGAGATCACGCCGGAAAATGCCACCAGCATCTATCAGGACGCCATCACCGCAATGGGTGACATGACCGCAAACATGGCGCAGCGTTTTGAGAAAGTTGAACTCGATCGAGACAAGATGGTCGTAACGATGCTGGACGCCTATAATACTAATCTGTGTTCCAAGCCTGAGCGTAAAGCCAAGATTGAATCGGCTATCAAGGAACTTACCGGGCGATCAGTGCGAATCGATTTCGTAACGACGACTAACCCTGTAGTGGAAACTGTGGCGGCCAAGCCCAAGCTCACACGCATTCAGCAGATCCGCGAACTTCAACAGCAGCCTTTCGTCAAAGCAGCGATCGAATTGTTCGACTGTGAGATCTCCGACTACTACCAACGGCAAAACCCAAAATAGCATCTGCCTTTCAGACAAAACCAACAATCAAAATCCAATAACGGAGGGTTTTCTATGTTCAAAGGACTTGGCGATATCGCATCACTGATCAATTCGGCCAAAACAATGGGCCCAAGAATGCAGGCGATTCAAGAGAAGTTATCTAACGAGCGTGTCGTCGGTACAAGTGGCGGCGGTATGGTATCGGTCCACGCCAGCGGAGATGGCAAGATCATTAAAGTTGAATTTGATTCTGTTTTGAACGAATCGAAGGATATGGAGATGGCGCAAGACCTGCTGCCAGCGGCGGTCAATGCGGCAATCGAAAAGGCCAACGCATTAAAAGTGGAAATGATGAAGGGCGTCACAGAGGATTTGCCCATTCCAGAGAACATGGAAGCAATGATGAAAAACATTTTAGGCGGTGGAAACTAGATGGCCGAACTCGCTGATTCTGTAACTCAAGTGATCGAGCAGCTATCCCGATTGCCGGGCATCGGAAAAAAATCTGCCGAGCGTCTTGCCTATCACTTGTTGCGTGTACCCGAGTCCGAGGCATTCGCACTATCTGATTCGATACGCAACGTACGTGAAAACGTAAGGTATTGCTCGGTCTGTTTTAATTTGGCCGAATCTGAAAAATGTCGCATCTGCAATGACCAAACCCGAGAGCAGACAACACTATGTGTCGTTCAGCAACCACGCGACCTGATGGCGCTTGAGCAATCGGGAACCTATCGTGGAATGTACCACGTTTTACTCGGACGCTTGGCACCGCTGGAAAACATTGGCCCCGACAATCTAACGATCGAAGCGCTAGTCAAACGGGTTTCAGATGGGGGCTTCAAAGAGGTCATTATGGCCACCAACCCAACCGTCGAAGGAGATGGAACGGCATTGTACATTTCCAATCAGCTTGCTGAATTCGACGTCTCGTTAACGCGACTGGCCAGGGGAATTACCACAGGCAGCATCCTCGAGTACACAAACAAGGAGATTTTGGCTGACGCGATTTCCGGCAGGCAACCCTTATAGCCGGAATATCCCAGCAGGCAACTGCCACAACACTTTTGAACGTCGCACTGGCGACTGGATTTACTGCTATAATTGGACTTTGCAGAATCTCAGTTTCCGTCACAATCACCCGAAACGGTTCGTTTGTTGATTCGACCGAATCTGCAACGCTTCCTGTAGCCTACATTGACGTTAGTGGACGACGTAACTCATGCGGGTTCACCAACCTCTGATCGCTTCCTTGGACATTCTTATCGATGAAATTTTCGTTCGGCCAAAACTTACAGCAGAAGCTCTCCCAGACGATGTCCCCACGGATGTATCAGTCGATGGAGATCCTCAGCCTTGCCAACGCGGAACTAGATGAGAAAATTGAACAGGAACTGATCGACAACCCAGTCCTCGAAAAACAAACCGAAGGTCCCGAGACTGAACAAAACCAGCCGAAGGAAAAAGAAAAAGAGGGGCAGCAAGAGCTGCTGATTGAGGACAACACCAACAACGCGGATGACTTCGAGCGTTTGTTGGAGATGAACAAGGACGTTCCCGAATTCTTCGACGAACGCCCACGCATGTCGGCCAACCGTGTGCAGGAAAGTGCCGACCGGCAACATGACATGATGGCAAATGTCGCAACACGTGGCGAAACGCTTCATGATTTCTTACTGGCGCAACTACACGAGCGCGACATCGACGAACCGATTTTGAAAATCTGCGAACGGATCGTTTCAACGTTGTCGGCCGCCGATGGTGCCTACTTCCGGGCAAGCCTTGCTGACCTGCTGCCTTCTGACGCCTCGCAAGAACAGTTGGACTTGGCTGAGGAAGCTTTGGCTCACGTGCAAGATCTGGAACCGGTCGGCGTGGCGGCACGCGACCTGCGGGAACGACTGATGATGCAGTTGTCTTCCGAAATCCCAAACTATCAACATGTTCGAACATTGATCTTGGACCACTTGGAAGATCTCCAGTTCAACCGCCTGCCTTTGATCGAGAAAAAGACAGGCCTTAGCATCGAACAGATCAATTCAGCTTGGGCTTCGATTCGACGCATGGACCCTTTGCCTTGCAGTAGTTTCATCGAGAGTCATGTCACCACGGTTAAACCCGACCTGTGGTTGGAGAAAGACGAACAGGGCGCGTACATCGTAAAGATGGACGAGGGTCCTCAACGCAATTTGTTTATCAGCAACCGCTATCGCCAGATTCTGGCCAACGGTCAGGCGTCGACCGAAGAAAAAGATTTCATCAAGCGCAAGATCAATTCGGCACAGTGGTTGATCGAAGCCATCGAGCAACGGCGCAACACGCTGATGAAGGTGGCTCAGCACGTCGTCGAATACCAGTCAGATTTCCTTGACAATGGCCCTGAGTATCTCAAGCCGCTGAAAATGGAACAGATCGCTGAAAAAGTCGGCGTCCATCTAACGACCGTAAGCCGAGCTGTCGGAGACAAGTACATGGAAACGCACCGGGGCGTGCTGCCACTGAAAATGTTTTTCGTCCACGGCACCACAACCGATGACGGAGAAGACATTGCGTGGAACAAAATCCGCATCGAATTGCAAAAACTTATCGATGCTGAAGACAAGGCGAAGCCACTGAGTGATTCCGAGATTCAGAATCGCCTGAAGAACATGGGTTTCAACGTGGCTCGTCGAACTGTCGCCAAGTACCGCGAAAAACTTGACATTCCTAGCTCCCGTCAACGACGTGACTGGACCAAGAAGAAGTGAGTTCGGCTGCCAACCGAATCTACGTGAATAGTCCTCGATATTCTTTCGGAACCTTCTTCAGCTGCTTGGCAGAAATCGACACAGAAGGCTGTTTGCTGAAATTAAATCCGTCGCGGAACCACCGCCGACTGTAAACCACATACAGAATCGGACGATCGATCTGACTGCGATTGGCCAGCCCTCCATGGATCACACGGTAGTCCATTAGGTAAACGTCGCCTTGTCGCGGTAACGGCTTGGCCGCCGCAGAGTAGTCTGGTTCTTCCATCAGCCGCTCAAGCAATTCGAATTTACGTTCTCCGTTGAAGTCTCCGGCCTGTCTGTGGCTTCCCTCCCAGATCGCTGTCGTGCCCATCTCCTCATCAATGTCCACCAGCGGAACGACCATCGTCACTGCGTACGGCGGGATCTCGTCGGTCAAGTGCGGTGTCGCCTCGAACAGAGGAGGATGATCCAAGTGAATCGATTGATCTTCAGCGCCCGGCAGCGCGGTAACACACCCGAAACTGGCGATTCGAAAATTGGGCGAAAGCAAACCCTTCAACAACGGCATCAACCTGTCGTTCGCATAGACTTCTGGACGATTAAATTTGCCTTTGATGTCCACCGTCATCATGTATCGCTGATCGCCAACGAGGGCATCGCGTTTGACAAGGTCGCTACGACTCGTTTTTTCAAAACGCTTCTGAAAACTAATTCTTAACGCCTCGATCGCTTCAGGACAGAAAACTCTCTCCAGCCACAGAGCACCGTGTTGCTTGAACAGATTGACTGCCCGCTGAGTGATTTGCGAAGACGGCAGTTGGTTTTGGAAATCTAGTCGAGCTTTCATCCAAACAGTTTACACCAAAGCGCGTCCGAGCCAATCAACGGAGGCAAAGGCTGACTCTCATAGGACCTTTCACCTGGGCGTCGGGTTCAATTCCTGTCCAAAATCTGGATAATCCACTGAAATAGCAATGATTGACCGAAGGTGTCACTCTCAAAATCAATACTGGTTGAAATCTCCTGTTTCAGCCATCAACAGCGCGCCCAAATGATTAAACGGATTGAGCTCATCAACTTCATGTCCCACGAGCATACGGTTATCAAGCCGTCTGATGGGCTGACGGTGTTGATCGGGCCAAACAACTGCGGCAAAAGCGCAGTGGTCAGTGCGCTTCAAGTGCTGTGTTCCAACCCTCCATCGACGTACGTGCTTCGGCATGGGGCAAAAGAAGTAAAGATCATCGTCGAAACGGACAGTGGCGACCGAATCGTCTGGAGCAGGAAAAAGAGCGGCTCTCCTAAATACGAGATCAACGGAAAGCCGTTCGATCGTCTTAACCGAAAGGTCCCCGAAGAACTACACAAAATCCTTCGTCTTCCTGCCGTCCAGGCCGACAAAGAAACTTACGATGTGCACTTTGGCGAGCAAAGGTCGCCCATCTTCTTGCTGGGAGACAGGGAAAAGGCCGCCGCTCAGTTCTTCGCGTCTTCATCGGACGCGATTCATCTCGTAGAGATGCAAACCCTACATAAGAACAAGGTTCGTAAAAGCAATCATGAAGTCGAGAGGCTGAGGGAAGAGCGTAGAAATCTGGAAAAAGAAATTGAGACCCTCACGCCAATTGAGAAAATCAGAGAAGCTGCCACCGCGTGTCAAGCGCAGTATGAGGAACTGCAAAAGCGGGACAGCCAAACGAAGCAACTGCAATCAGAGATCAAGCAACTGGGTGCTTCGTTGGCGTTGAGCACTGTCCTAGCCGCACGTAGCAAAGCCCTGTCAAACGTGCCTAATCCGCCGGCGATTTCCCCAACCGCGGGGATTAAATCTCTGCTGCAACAACTAGAACACCTTAAATTGAAAAAGTCGCACATCGAGAAATCAGGAGAGGTGCTCGATGCGCTTTCAAATCCTCCAACAATCAACAACACTCATCCGCTAACGCGCTCAATCGATCAACTTCACTCATACGGTCAACAATCCGTCAGGTTGCAGAAAGATCTCTCGGTCCTAAATCGGCTCAAGCCATTGCCGTCACTCAAAGAGGTGCATGTTTTAAAGGCAACAATTGGCAAACTAACCTTAGCTTCAAATGGGCAGAAGGCGCTCGCAAAAAAATCAAAACGATTGGCGAAGCTTGGCGATCCTCCGAAACTCGATGCCCCCCAGAAACTTCAGCAAACCATTGCTTCACTGGACAAGGCCTTGCAAAACCAGGAGCAGTTAGGCCAACTGTTGGCAACGATCGGCAAAGAACTTGTCGCAGCAAAAGACGCTTGCGAGGCATGGATTGAAGACCATCCGCAGTGCCCGACGTGCGGCAGTGAATTGTCCCAGCACAGCCTTGCCTGCGGGTCGACTTCCGAGCAGGAGGTAAGAGATGTCAACTAACGAAGACAATTCAAGTGGCGAAACTCCCGTCCAACAACCCAATATCCACCAAGGAGTGAACACCGGATTCGAAGGGTTGTTGATCATTGGTGATCCTCATATCGAAGGGCGACAACCGAACTTCCGCAAGGATAATTACCCAGAAACGATTTTGAAAAAACTCGAGTTCTGTCTTGATTACTGCCGCAAACACAAATTGCAGCCAGTCTGTTTGGGCGATCTGTTTGACAAACCGCGCGACAATCCCACGTGGATGGTAGGGCGTTTGATCGACATGCTCTCACGCACACCGATGATCGGGATTTATGGAAATCACGACTGCGGCGATCCAGAGCTGAACAAACACGATTCACTATCGTTGCTGATTAAGGCGGGCGGCTACCGGTTGGTCAGTGCCTCCGATTTTTGGACAGGAGCAATTGGTGGACGCCGTTTGGTAGTGGCTGGATCTTCCTATCGGCATCCGATTCCGACTGAATTCGAAACACGAATGGTTCCTGCCTTGAAAGGTGATACAACACCTCCGCTAGTATTGTGGTTGACCCATCACGACATAGATTTTGCAGGTTACGAAAGCGGGCGATTTGCGGCTCACGAAATTGCCAATGTTGATTTGTTGATCAACGGCCATATCCATCGCCGTTGCGATCCAATCGTCGCCGGCAAAACAACTTGGATCAATCCGGGAAACATCAGCCGCCGCTCGCGTTCGGAAGCCAACAAGACTCAGACGCCGACGGCGTTCTCGATTAACGTAATCGGCAAGAAAATTAAGGTTGGCGAGGTTGAAATTCCGCACGAGTCGTTTGAGACAGTGTTTCACGAATCTGCAGCCGCCACAGAACTTGAGTCATCCGCGTCAGGGTTTGTTGCTGGTATGAAGGAACTACTAAAGCGCCGGACGGATTCCGGAGCCGGATTGAAAGAGTTTATTGACCACAATATCGGACAGTTTGAAGATGATGTCGCGAATCAAATCAAGCAACTGGTTCTGGAAGTGACGAAAGAAGGAGATTCGGCTAAACTAGCGGCCGCATCGACAATAGGAGGTTCTGCTGATGGCTAAGACAAAAACAGATTCAAATGTTTCATCGAATCACGAGGAGACATTTAACACGCTTCAAACGCGCCATGCTGCTTTGCGGGACCGCAAGATCAGCGTGGAAACACAGAAGACCAGCGTCGACGAGCAACTCGCCGCGCTACAAGCTGCTGCCAAAGAGCAGTTCGGCACTCACAACATCGCCGAGCTGAAGGCTCAGCTGGAAAAGATGGAAACTGAGAACGAAAAGAAGCTAAACGATTATCAGAAAAAGCTGAATGAAATTGACGCTCAACTGGCCAAGATCGATATTGAGCTGACTGAGAACGATGAGGGACAATCAACGAAGACTTAGCCCACACCTACCCGCAGAGTGCCTCGCACCGGTAGTTCAGACTGAGATTTTGGGCAAGAGTGATATTGCGATATCTACCCGTTTTAGCCAATGCGGCTGGAGCAGAGTGTGAGACGTTAGTAAAATCCCTCACGATGTTAACGTCAGCAATAGTGAGCCGTAGTGAGCCCTCTTGCCATTGGCGTACAGATCATTATTCTCGAAAACGAGTTGGCGGACAATTGTAGGCTTCTGCCACAGTTTTTCTTGTTTCCTTGACGTTCTCGCAATAGAGGTTAGGCAGGTCGCTTTTGCGGCAACACGAAGTTCTTGAGACTTCGGCTACCAAAAACAAAAAAACGTCTCATCCTTTTCCAAACAACCATCGAAGCATGCCAGTTTTTGGCAGACCGCGCCCCTGAACGAGGCACCGGCCCTTCGGACTTTTCAGTTCCATCTAATCCTCATCGAAAGTAATCCTCATGTTGTTCCGTTTTTCCATTGCCAATCCGCGCACATTCTCAAACTCT
>CAYTPS010000214.1:0-2042 GCA_964439245.1 uncultured Pirellulaceae bacterium
TCGTCAATCCTGATTCGGGTGAAGCGATTGAAGTATCTGCGGCCAACATCGAATCGGGAGTATACGCTCCCTTTTCTCGTCCGCTGTTCATCTACGTAAACAGTAAATCAGCGCGACGACCAGAGGTCAGAGTTTTCGTGAATTACTACCTAGATAACGCACCAAAACTTGCTGCGAAAGTCAAGTACGTCGGTCTCCCCAAAGAGATCGGAGAAGCGGCCAAAGAACACTTCAAAAAGCGGAAAGTTGGTACCCATTTCTGGGAAATGAAGGACGGCAAACCCCACAAAAAAGAGGGATCTTTGTCAGAGGTCTACACCGTTGAAAATTTGCTCAAATAGTTTGGGTGTTTTCAATAGAAATTCCATGGTGTTGGGAAGGACGCTTCCTATAATCTGCAGTCTCTAGGCGAGCTATTTCCCACCTTCCTTTGAGTTGAATTAATGGCAATTGCGGACACCGCCAATCAACAACCTGCCGTTCTACGACGTCGCCAATTTCGATCATTGGCGACGACCCGGTTCCGTGAGTGGTTTATTTTGGCGGCGCTCGCGTGTTGCACCGCCTTCACTTTGCTGATCACTGTTACAATCGTTTGTCTGTTAGTGGGACAGACGATCCAGTTTTTCAGTATGCCTGAAACCAGCGTTTCAGATTTTCTGTTTGGATTGACTTGGAGCCCGACACTGGGCAACGAAAAGCTGTTCGGAATTTGGCCGTTGATCTGTGGTACGATGTGGGTCACCGTGATCGCGATGTGCGTCGCTCTGCCACTGGGGTTGGTAACTGCAATCTATCTCAGCGAGTATGCTCCAAAGCGATTGCGAAACGTTCTCAAACCTATTCTGGAATTGCTTGCCGGGATACCAACGGTTGTATACGGATTCTTCGCGCTGGTGGTCATTACGCCGGCTCTTCAAGTAATCGGAATCGAAGTCGATTTTTACAATGCCGTTAGTGCTGGGATTGCCGTTGGGATTCTCTGCTTGCCAACGGTAGCCTCACTATCAGAAGATGCCCTGCAGGCAGTTCCCCGCAGACTACGTGAAGCGGCATACGGACTCGGTGGAACGAAGTTCGATGTGTCCCTCAAAGTGGTTGTACCAGCGGCTCTCTCTGGAATTATTTCAGCGTTTCTGTTGGCGGCCGCCCGAGCCATTGGCGAAACCATGATCGTCGCGATGGCAGCGGGAGCACTTGCAAATTTGACCGTCGATCCGCGTCAGCAGATCCAAACAATGACCGGGCATATGGCTTCGACGGCCACCGGTGATATCTCCAATTTCGATGTTCGATACTACTCGATTTACGCTGTTGCGTTGGTGCTGTTCTTCATCACGCTGACCCTAACCGTTATCGGCAACGTTGTTCGCCGCCGATTTCAGGAGGCGTACGATTAACAGTACTCCAACACCAAAGTTCAACGAATTCCCAACGACTTCTCCCGATAAGCGCGCCAATTCCAATCGGCTGTTTTGGCTACTTTGCGTTTTGACGTCGACTTCGTCGGTGGTCATTTTGCTGATCTTAATGCTGTCGATCTTTTACCAAGGCGTGCCGGCTTTCAATCCGCCTCAGGATGACATCGTGGCTGAACTGGGCGAGATTGAAAGCAAGCTCGCCAATACGTCCGCCGATTCTTCTGAGACCCAAGATTTGACAGCTAGGCAGCTAGAATTAAAGGAGCTTAAAGAAACGATCGACAAATCGTTCCTATCCAAGCCCCCTGCCCCGAGCGCACGAGAGGCTGGTATCGGACCGGCGCTGATGGGGTCAATTTGGGTCTGTGCCGGTTGCACGGCGTTCTTTCTTCCGCTCGGAGTTGGGACTGCGATTTTCCTAGAGGAATTCAAACCGCGAAACAAATTGCTCCGCTGGCTCTCTGATATGCTCCAGCTGAACATCAACAATCTGGCTGGTGTTCCATCGATCGTCTACGGAATTCTCGGAATGACGGTGTTCGCGACCATGTTCGGTTTGTTCGGAAGCCCAAATGAACCATTTTTTGAATTGGGCACCAAATTCAAACGGCAGTATCTCAC
>CAYTPS010000214.1:2052-8944 GCA_964439245.1 uncultured Pirellulaceae bacterium
TCTTTGTTCCTGTTGCCGACCGAGAGGAAACTCCAACGCTTGCCGATGGTATGACGGCATTTAAGTCCGATGGCTCGGAAGTCAAACTTAACATCATCGGTGATGGTGACGAATTTCCCGAAGACGACGCCACACTTAACGTTTCACTGTTCAGTGATTCCGATGGTGGCCTGGTAACTGAAAATGCGTGGTACTCGTTTCGCTTGCCTTTTGGGCGATCAGTCCTTGCGGCAAGCATGACTTTGATGCTGGTGATTCTTCCGGTCGTGATCATTTCCACACAGGAAGCCCTCCGCGCCGTTCCAATATCGCTACGTCAAGGCGCTCAGGGCCTAGGCTGTACGCCATGGCAAACCGTGCGCAACGTAACTCTTCCGGCCGCGGTTCCAGGAATTATGACCGGGTGTATTTTATCGATGAGTCGTGCCATCGGAGAAGCCGCGCCAATCCTGATGATCTCTGGAATTGTTGCTATTTCGATGGGTCCTCAACATTTGATGGATGACTTTTCGATTCTTCCATTACAGATCTATTACTGGGCCGGCCAACCGGTTAACGACGCAGATCCCCACAACTTTCAGCATGTCGCCGCAGGAGCAATTATTGTCCTGCTGTTAGTTCTGTTTGCATTCAATTCAGTGGCCATCCTGCTTCGTCAGATTGCACAAAAACAACTTTCGTAATGCACGATCTTATTTCTACGGGTGTACAAATTGACTAACCAAGTATTTGAGCCAAAATTGAAGCCGAAGATGCCACCCAAAATGAAGACCAAAATGCCATCAAAATTTCTACCACGTACCTCCGATTCAGAATCGGACCAAGATCATCCTAACGTGATTTCGATGGAAGACTTCTGTGCGTGGTATGGAGATTTCCAAGCACTGCACAATCTCAAGCTGGACATTCCTGAGAATCGTGTCACTGCTTTTATCGGTCCTAGCGGTTGCGGCAAAAGCACCTTGTTGAAGTGGATCAATCGCATGAACGATATCGTGCCTGGCGCTCGTGCTTCTGGCAAACTGGTTCTTCCCGACATCGATATTCTTGCTCGTTCAACCGACGTTGTCGCACTTCGCCGCCGAATTGGCATCGTTTTTCAGAAGCCGAATCCTTTTCCTAAATCAATTTTCGACAACATCGCATTTGGCCCCCGCCTGCACTTTGCCAACCTGCCCAAGTCTGATTTAGACGACCTTGTCGAGTGGGCGCTAAAAAAAGCGGCACTTTGGAATGAGGTCAAAGACAGGCTCAACAAATCGGCCCTCGGGTTGTCCGGTGGACAGCAGCAGAGACTGTGTATTGCTCGAGCTATTGCCGTTGGACCGGACATTCTCTTGATGGATGAACCGTGCTCCGCGCTGGATCCTGCGTCGACTTCGCGGATCGAAGATCTCATTTTTGAGCTGCGTGAGCAGTACTCTATTGTGATCGTCACGCATAACATGCAACAAGCGGCGCGTTGTAGTGATCGAACTGCATTCTTCTTCGAAGGCCGCATCGTAGAAGAGGGCGCCACCGAAGATGTATTCACTAGGCCCAAAGAACAACAGACCGAAGACTACGTCACTGGAAAGTTTGGATAGTCATGTCAAAGCACCTGCAAAATGATGTCGACCAATTGCACCGTCGTCTGATGGCCTTGTTCGGTATCGTCGAACAAATGGCAGACAAGTCCGTTAGAGCGCTGTGTGAGAATCACGTCGAACTGGCTCAAGAAGTAATCGACACCGATCCAACGGTGAACGAAACAGAAGTCGAGATTGAAGAAGACTGCTTAAAGATCTTGGCGCTTCATCAACCAGTGGCCGCCGACTTGCGCCGTGTGGCCACGGTCTTGAAAATCAACTCAGACCTTGAAAGAATCGCGGATCTGGCTTGTAACATTGCTGAACGAGCGCGATGCATGCATCAGCACGCCTATTTCCCAATTCCGGACCAGCTTACCCCGATGGTTCGCCAGTCGACCTTGATGGTGAAGATGGCTCTCGATTCGTTTGTCAACTCTGACGTTGATCTGGCCAACCAGGTCATCCAACTTGACCAGTCAGTAGATGACTATAACCTTGCGGTTATCAACGACCTAACAGAGTTAATGCAGCAGGACAAACAATACGTTGAACCGGCGCTGCATTGTTTTTCTGCCTCTCGCCATGTCGAACGTATCGCCGACCATGCGGAGAACATTGCCGAAGACGTAATTTATTTGGTCGATGGTGATATCGTTCGCCATCGACACGAGAGTTTTGAAATCGGAGTCGACAGTATCCCTCAGTCGGACAATTAGGTGGAAGACGTGGCAAAGAAACTGCTGATCATCGAAGACGACCCATCGCTCGCCAGCGTGGTTGAGTACAACTTTTCGAATTCTGGATTCGATGTCTTCTGTGCCCGTGACGGTCAAGATGGGATCAATCAAGCGCTTAGTGTCATGCCGGATATTATTTTGCTCGATTTGATGATTCCCGTCATTGATGGAATCGAGGTCTGCCGCCAACTCCGCGCTGAATCGACAACGCGCGAGACTCCAATCATCATGGTCACCGCCAAATCAGAGGAAGTTGACCAACTGATTGGCTACTCTGTAGGCGCCGATGACTACGTGATCAAGCCGTTCAGCGTGCGGGTGCTAATGGAGAAAGTAAAAACGCTTTTACGCCGGCACGCTCGCTCTAAAGGTGCTGGTTTGGATGTCGTTTCTAGCGGATCCATCGAGGTTGACCGTCGACGGCATCGCGTATTGGTCGACCAAGAGCAACTTGAGGTGACACCCAGCGAATTTCGCTTGCTTGATACGCTGATTCGCCATCCGGGTCGAGCATTCGAACGCAGCGAGTTGATCAATGCGGCGCTCGGCGCTGACACACTAGCACTGGAGCGAACAATCGACGTGCACATTCGTTCCTTGCGCAAAAAACTTGGCGTTCACGCTGATGTGATTCAGACAGTCCGTGGCGTCGGATATCGGTTTCGGGAATCAAGCTCAGCGAGCTTTAGCTGATCAACCAACCTCTGGTAAATTAACGCGACGGACGACATGGCGTATTTGAGTCGGCGAACCAGAAACTGCCTGCCCGATCTTGTCGATTAGCCAAGCTTTTCCGCTGGCATCAATCGTTTATGTTGCTTCAGAGCAACGGTTTTGGCCGATTGCTTTTTTATGCGTACCGTTGAGGACAAGTTTGAGATAAAACTGGAGGTCAATTCCTGCCCAGACTTTTTGATCCTCAAACTAAAACCACTGATAGTAACAATGTTTTCTCTTCTTAGATCAGTGCATCGACGCCAGACGCGCGATTTACTTTCTATTGGGCATATTGCATTTTGGCTAATGATCGCAGTGATGCTGCTGGCATCTACGAAAGTACACGCTGGTGGCGGGCCAGAGAATGTTTTCTTAGTCGTCAATGAACATTCACTTTCGTCAAAGCTCCTTGCCAATCACTACTCTGACATCCGTAAGATTCCAGAGAACAATGTGATTTACCTGAGAAACGTTCCCAACAAAGACGTCATCAGCATCAAGCAGTTAAAAGAAATCATTCTTGAGCCAATCCTGAACGCGATTGCCAATCGACAGCTTGATGGAACGATCGACTACATTATTTACTCGTCAGGATTTCCTACGCGAGTTTCGGTAAGAGAACATCAGAAATTACTGAAAGAAGCTGCTGGGAAATCATTCCAAAGCAAGTTCTTTGCTCCAGTGGCATCACTGACTTCGGTAACCTATTTTGCATCGCAAATTCTGTCCGAAGATCCGACTTACATGAGTCTGTCCAGCAACCGCTACTATCGCGTACCTTACTCCCAAGCATTAGTAAGACCGTTTGATGGGGAACTGCTGAAGAAGTATCAGAATGCCACCCCAGCATTGCGCGCCGAAGGCCAAGAGTTTGCCGATGCTCAAGATACATTATTGAGCATGGCAAAAAAGAATCCCGGGCAAGCCGCAATCTTGTATCAGTTGGCACGGTTCTTTGCCGTCGAAGGCGATAAAGAAAACGCCATCAGTTATCTGACACGGGCAATCAGAATGGGGTGGAAAGACAAGAAGCTAATCGAACGAGATGCGAGTTTTTCCAAAATCAAGACCGACCCGTTGTTTCAGGGGTTGGTCGAACGTGTTCCCGAGAGCCAGTCAAACATGATTGCCTGTCATGGATTTCGAAACGCCTACCATTGGGGGCCCAACGGTATGATCAATGGCCCGGGTAGAGGAACGAGGTATTTCTTGAGCGCCATGTTGTCGGTAACACGTGGCCAAGGAATTAGCGATTATGACTCAGTGAACTATTTGACGCGTGCCGTTGAAGCCGATTACTCGCAGCCCGAGGGCACGTTCTACTTCACCCACACGAAGGACGTGCGAACAACAACCCGTTTGGCAAATTACTACATGGCCAATGGCGAACTTGAATTGTTGGATCGAGAAGCACGAATCATCAAGCAAACGCTGCCCGAACGTCGCGATGATGTATTGGGACTGACTTGTGGAACTGCCAGGTTCGACTGGGAAAAATCAGAAAGTAGGTTCGTCGCAGGGGCCATCGCAGACAATCTGACGAGCACCGGGGCGCTGATGGCAAGCAAAGGCCAAACCAAATGCACCGAGTTTTTGAAATTCGGCGCTGCGGGAGCCTGTGGCACTGTGGTTGAACCATACGCAATTCAAGCAAAATTCCCGCACCCTCTGATTCATGCTCACTATGCCAAAGGTTGCTCGCTCGCAGAGTCTTATTACCAGTCGGTTCACGGACCGTACCAACTGCTGTTGATCGGCGATGCCCTCTGCCAACCGTTCGCGACTCCACCAAAAATTAGCGTCACGGCGCCCAAAGCCATGGAAGTCGTTAAAGGCAAATTCGCGCTAGAGATCGATCCGGATGAATCGGAGGTCGCCATCGCGGGTTACGAGATTTTTCTCGACGGTGTAATGGTCATGCGAACGACCAATATCGAAGGCCTTGATATTGACACGTCTTCCATGGGAGACGGATTTCACGAACTGCGAGTTGTCGCCGTGGGACGGGATGCAATTGAGACACGCGGGCACGCGGTTTTGCCATTGATGGTTGATAACAATGGCCACCAAGTGACCATTGAGACTGAGCAGTTACGTCCTGAGCTTAAGGACAAGATTATCCTCAAAGCGTCAACCAATTTTGGGCAGCGGATTGTGATCAAACAAAACCAAAAAACCGTTGGCGTGATTAACTCCCAAGAAGGCACCACCAGTCTATCGCCAGTTGTGTTGGGCCCCGGAATCGTAAAACTTCGTGCCTATGCGGTTTCCGACGAAGAAGACTCTTCAGACGTTTGTTCAGAACCATTGACCATTGAGGTTCAAGCACAACTGTCTCAGGTTGTCACTCCCTAACCGAGTTGTCTAAACAGACCGACAACTCTATCGCGCGCGTACTTATCCTGGCGGCCACTTTAGTGGACGTCCGGCTAAAATGTGCAAGTGAAGGTGGTCAACGGATTGCCCGCCATCGACCCCGCAGTTAGCCACTACGCGGTACCCATTCTCGATGCCGAGCAACTGGGCGACCTTATCAACCGTTAGCATTAGATGACCAGCCAACTGAGCATCTTCGTCGGAAAATCCAGCGACGTTAACGATTTCCTTCTTGGGAATCAGCAGGACATGGATTGGTGCCTGTGGGGATACGTCATGGAATGCCAGGCAAAATTCGTCTTGGTAAACGATATCTGCAGGTATCACACCGTCGATTATCTTTTTGAAAATCGTGGGCTCGTTCTTCTCGCTCATGGTGGCTCCTATTATTTGGCGATTTCCTTGAGAGAATCTGGTATCTGGACCGATTCGTCGGCAATCAGTTGAATGATGCCAGCTCGAATGGCCAATGCAACCTCTCCGGTCGCGTTTACCAAAACTCCATCCATGGCTTGGGAAACGGTCTGCCCGATTCGATTGGTTAGAGTCTTGGAGTCGATCGCCTGATTGAGAGCTTGAAGGAGCGCATCGCTACCGTGATGAAGCGTCGTTTGGGTAACCGGGCATCTCATTAGCGCGAGCACATCGGCTTCGATTTCAGACATATTGGCTATCATTGGATATGTGAATTTTGTCAATCGCCGTATTGTGATTCACAACTCTCTGGCTGACAACCTGCCCCATCATGAACCGACGATGATTCCCGACACCTCACTTGGCTCAGAATTGCCAATCCGTTCTTTTCTGCGGGCCTTGATGCGGACATAGGGTGCTACAAACTGGCAGCGATGGGCAAACGACCCCTCACGCGCGTCTACCTTTGCATGAAGTGGTTCGGTGACATCCTCGATCACCATGCCTGATCGGCACATGCCGCCCAAGATCTCCTCCCAACGATGAACGTACTCAAGGGTCCCCTGTTCGCGAATAAAATTTGGCTCGTGCTCTGGCGGCAGTGGCCGTTTGTCGTAGTACGAATGCTCCAAACGATAGCCCTCACCGCGACTGTGAATGGTCGTTTGAAGACTCGTTGGCTGTTTATGTTGGCTGATGTAAATTCCATTGCCAACCAACAGACGGGCAACTTCAGCAAAGACCTTTCCGATATCCGGTACGTAACATGTACTAACTGGGTGGATTACGATATCGAAACTAGCGTCATCAAGCATCGGTAAAAAATCCATTGATGCTTCTATTGTCGTTAATTTCATTTTGCGCTCGTTGGCAACCGCGCGGTCAAGCTCAAGCATGGCGGGACTGATATCGACCACCGTCACCTCTGCTCCGGCAGCCGCATAAATTGGCCCTTGGCGGCCACCGCCAGCCGCCAAACACAGCGTCCGTTTGCCTTGAATAGAATCCCCGAGCCAGCCCGGCCCATCAACAGACTTCAGTGGATTCTCAAAATCGATTTCTCGCGCAGGTTTGGCG
>CAYTPS010000215.1:0-8929 GCA_964439245.1 uncultured Pirellulaceae bacterium
GTACCGGAGTTTATTATTGGCCGTGGGGACACGGCTCACTTGAAGCCATCAAGTGATTTGGTCAGCCGTCGACACTGTTCTATTAAGGTTGTTGACGGAAACGTGGTCATCGCGGACATGGGAAGTCGCAACGGAACGTTTGTGAACGGAGATCAGCTCAAAGCTGAGCACGTCGCGAAACCCGGTGATCGTATCCGCGTTGGTAGACTGCAATTCGAAATAGTAATCGACGCCGCGAAAGCCAGCGTCAAAAAAGATAAGGTTAAGAACGCTGTAGAAGCAGCCTCTCGTACGGTGGAAGCAAAGAAGACCGGTTCTCTGGAGGATAGTATCACCGACTGGCTATCGGATGATTCTGACGCTTCTCCGTTTGACGATGATGACGACTTCAATCCTCAGGATACGGTGCAGTTGAGCAATGAGGAAACACAAGAATTCCTTATGAGGGACGGCACTGCATCCGAAGAGGAGGCGGAAACTGTCGATGACTCAACGGTCAACCAGCGGAAAGACACCGCGGGCAAGCTGCCGCCTATTCCCAAGAATGAGCACGCTGATTCAACTAATGCCGCTGGTGATGTGCTTAAGCAGTTTTTTAACAGACGCTAGACTGCAAGCCCCCTCGTTGTGATTGCGAAAAGGAATAAAAAAAGAAGTTCTTTTGCTTGATTCGTGTTGAAACAAAAGCTGATCCCTCCTCTGGGGATTAGCTTTTTTTATGGTGAAGTAGTGTTTTTGCACGATGGTTTGCCAATAACTGTCCTCTTGCACCGAATTATTGTCTTTCTTTGGCATATTTTCATTTCTTGCTCAAACTTTGTGAGCCGGATTGGAGTATGAATAGTGGACGACCATGGTGGGAGAAAACAATGGCGGATGAATTACCGATGCTGGTTACGCAATGTCTTGCGGGCGATGAGTTCTCGTTTAGCACGCTAATTGAGCGGTTTCGCGGGCAAGTTTATGGGCTGTGCTATCGGATGTTAGGACAGCGGGAAGATGCCGAGGACGCGACTCAGGAAACCTTCGTCCGTGTAGCGAAAAACCTTCATCGCTGGGATCCAGAGCGCAAGTTTGAACCATGGCTGTTGACCATTGCAGGTAATCGTTGCCGAACACGACTCTCAAAACGTAAGCGTCGCCCAACTCATTTCCCACTTGAGGTTCCAATAGCGGACAATAGTGTTGAGGTCAGGAAGGGCCAGCAAATGGCAGAGGAAATCAATCATGCGCTCGATGAGATTCGACGAGAGTATCGTATTGCTTTCCAGATGTTCCATTTTGCCGAAATGGGGTACGCCGAGATTGCAGAGGATCTCAAAGTTCCGCTGGGAACTGTGAAAACTTGGGTTCATCGTGCACGTCGAGAGATCGTGACCAAGCTACAGAACCGAGGGGTGGTTTGTGCCAAAGTTGCCCGGTAAGCGATATTCTTCTGCTGAACCACTCGATGCTGCTGATCTGCTTGATGTTGTTGTGGCCGATGAAAACGACTGTTTGTTGTTTGAGCAGCGGCTGAACGAATTGGTCGATCTTCGATGCTGCGTCGATGAGTTTTCACAGGATGCCCATTTGGCGGGCTGCGACGATTGCCAAGCGATGCTGAAAGACTATTTGGTGATGTTGGAAGCGACCGAACTACTTGGGGCCATGTCTGTTGAGAATTCCGATAGCGACGAAGAGACTGCGGTCGCCGCTGGGCGTGTGGCTTCTTTGGGGCGTTTGCCTGCCGACACAGCTGGCAGCCAGTTTTTTGGATGGTCGACGCTACTGGCCGTGCTTTTTGTCTTCTGGGGAGCGTCAGCGGGGGTTCCGGGAAATATGCGTTTAACCGAAGAAGTCTTACCGACGAGTACGGCAGGAATTGAAATTGAACCGGCCGAATTCGTCCAAGCCTTGAATCTCGCGGGCTTATTGGAGTATCCGCGTGACTTGGTGGAGTATCCGTGTGACTTGGCAACCAATCTCGTAGAGGTTGATCACCCTCTTGTACGAAGTGCTCCGGCCAGCTGTCAGCCATTTTTTGAAATGCCAACTGGAAGGTTATTTGCGGCCGCTCTGCCTGCAGTAGATCTTGGTGCGGTGGATATTGGACGGATCAACTACATCGGAAGGTACTGGCAGCACGCGTCATGGTTGCCGGGTATCGAGCCATGGCAGCATTCGGTGAACTTTGCAATTGGTTGGCTTAACCAGCCAACGTTTTCCAACGAAAAACCACAGTGCATTTAGCATGTTCCTCGCAGATTTTTCTAGGCTTGCTCACGAAGATTACACCGCGTCGCCTGCGCTCTAACGCAAATATGCGCCAGCTCTTCTCTTCCAGCCGCCTGTGTGCCTCAAGGTAAATTTGGTCATAAGGCTGATTTCCAGCTGGTTTAAAAGTGAAATAGTAGCCAGTAGGATTGCTTCAGTTGCTTGCTTAGGTGAGAACCACGAGTGAGCAAATTTACCGAGATCAATTTCAATTTCGTTGAGGCCGAAAATGGCGTTTGGCAGCAAATGGATCTAATTCAGGCTATCATCATGAGTCGTGACCTCGTGTTTATCGAGGCAGGCTGCGCTACTTTGAAGGGGCACTAATGAATCAAGTTTTTCGAATTTCAGTTGGTTTGCTTTTAGTGACGTTACTGTCCGAAGTCTCAATGGGGCAAGTGACGAGAGAGATTCCGTCGGTGGAACCTAGCGAGGTCGGAATGTCATCTGAGAGGCTTGGGCTAGTGGAAAAAGCGATGGAGGAACTTGTTGAAACGAACAGAATTCCGGGTGGGGTGGTCTTAATCGCCAGGCGAGGCAAGATTGTGATGAACAAAGCTTGGGGCAAGATGGACATAGAGTCCAATCGCCCAATGGAGACTGATGCGATTATGCGATGCTTTTCCATGACGAAGGCCATTTGTACTGCTGGAGCACTTATGCTGTGCGACGAAGGGAAACTTGCAGCCGACGACCCAGTGTCGAAGTACTTACCCGAACTTGCGGATCTAAAAATCGCCGGGAATGACTCGACGATCCGAGCGAAAAGAAAGATGACTGTCGCCCATCTAATGACTCATACGGCGGGGTACAGTTACGGGCACTCAGAAAATATGGTCTACAACAATGCTTTCGAGAGCGGCAAGATTTTGGACTACTCTTTGTCATTGGAACAGATGCAAGAAAATTTGGGTGGTTTACCCGTGCTGTTTGAACCGGGGACTGACTGGCGCTATGGCATTTCGATCGACGTTCTGGGGCGTGTGATTGAGGTAGTGGCTGGAATGCCGCTGGACCAGTTTCTTCAAGAACGTTTTTTCAAACCGTTGGCTATGAATGACACAGGTTTTTTTGTTGAGCGAGGAAAAGAGGACAGGTTCGCCTCGATCTATACCTCTGATGGCAACGGGAATTTGGAAGTCAGGCCGACTGATAAAGATGGAGACTACTTTACGCAGCGTGCATTGTTGAGTGGAGGAGGAGGCTTGGTGTCAACGGGCCGCGATTACCTTAGGTTTTTGATGATGATCGCCAACGGAGGTGAGTTTCAGGGAAAGCAGTACCTGAAGCCGGAAACTGTTAATTTAATGACATCCAATCAGCTATCTAAAGAGGTTGGCTGGATCAAATTTGGAGCGGAAGTGCGAACCGGAGTCGGCTTTGGTTTTGGATTTTGTGTGCGTGATCAGATGAGTGAATGGGATCCACAGGGGCATGTTGGCGAATATGGCTGGGGTGGCGCAGCGAGTACGCACTACTGGGTGTCGCCGGCAGACGATGATCTGATCGTTGTCACTTTAGAACAAGTCATGCCATATTCGTTTTCGACTGAATTCAAACTTAAGGGATTGATCTACGATGCGATCGAAGAATGAAACCCGTGCGCGGTGACTAGATGTCGCGACTAGATTTTTTTCGCCTTGTAGTGCGGCGTGGCGAGGCTTGGCCTTGATTGAGGCACGAAAAAATCCCGCTCTCGAAATGGAGAGCGGGATATATTCAGCAAACTGTCAAACGAATTCTTGGGGTGTCGAGGCAAGTCTTCACTTCTGGCGAAGAGCTTAATTGACTTCTTGTTATTCAGTGGCAGGTTCGGCTTTTTCGCCTGAACCACCAGCAGCGGCTTCTTTCTCGAGCTTCTCTTTCTTCTTCTGGTCGACCTTAATGCCGTCGACTTTCTCAGCTTTAATCATTTCATCCCATGTCTTACCAGCATCAGGATTCGCAACGCCTTCGACCTCGGGAACTGTTGACTCTTTGACCTTCTTCAACGCCTTCTCGAACAGCGGCGCCATGGTTTCCTTCTCGTACGCTTTTTGAGCGTCACGCCCGTTAGCCTTGGCATCCTTCCAGTTCTGAGTGACGTTGTCGGCTTTCATCTCTTTAAAGAACAGATTGCCAAAGTCATTTCTGACCGACTTTTTCTCGCCCTTCTTGTGACAAGCGTTGCAGCTTACCTTCATGATTGGATAGGACTTTTCCACTGACTTCTTGAACAGAGAGTGCGCCAAGGTTTCTCCCGCAAAAGTGCCAAGAGAAAGCGAAAAGATCGCCGTTAGAACAATGAAAAATCGACTCATTTTATCTTCCTGTTGCTTTCTGATTTTGATTTAGCCAAGGGCTACATTCGTGAGCTAAAAATATACGCCATTTCTTGGCAAAAATACAGCTTCAGCTTCTACGAACGTGGACGTTGTTTGGATCGAACGAATCTCGTTACAGCTATCTTGAAACCTCCTAATAGACAGAAAGTTTCGCAAAGACGTCGAAAGAAAGGTCTTCAGCCCTGCATTGGCATCTGTTTGGGAGGCGTTCCAACCCGTTACTGGGCTATTTTGGGCGACGGTGCGGGCTAACGCTTAAAAAAGTTTCTGCTGCATGGGGGGAATCGGCTCCTCCGGTTGCATCGCCGTGGTCGGTGAAATTTATCCAAAAATTAATTGGGTCCTCTATCGCAGCAGACGATTGGCTTTGGTCCTTGGCCGTAAATTCTGACTTGCAATGACAACAGACGATGCTGAACCCAAGTGTTTTCACGTCGACCGAAAGCATCTTTTGACATGTAGGACACTTCTGGGCATAGTAGGATTTGGGTGACATTTGAACTCCCCAGCAAAAAAGGCGCTGAGCGCTTAGCTTACTCATTTTCAGAAAATTTGACTGCACTCTGGGGAGAAGGAATTTGCCTGCAATGCAATCTATTCCCAAGGTGAGGCAATTTTTGGTGAACGCTTTCAACAGGAAACAGAGTTTGGCTGTTTAGTTTGAAAGCGTTGATACTTTGTCGGACTCTCCATGCGGTATTTCGTTATTTACTGACGGGATTGGGCCAGAGGAGCTTTCACGGATTAACGACTCCAGTCGGGTACCTATCTCCATCAGCTCGGCGATTATTTCTCGATGACATTTTGGGTTGTCTTGGGAGCATTTGAAGGTCAAGCTGCCGAAAATTCGTCCATCCGAGATAAGTGGCAGTACCGACTTCCAAAGGTGATTGGCTTCTCGAACTTTCTCTCTACTGTTGAGCTTGGCATGAAAAGCCTCGTGCAGCCAAGGTGCATTGATGTCGAAGGTTAGCTGGTGAAGCTGGTTCTTCTCTGCGTACTTGCTCAGTTCTTCCCACCCAGTTTTCCAGTCAAGATCTCCCTGTACATGTACGGCCGTAGTCAGAGGCTCATTGAGGGAGTTGGATCGCGGGTTTCGAATTAAGCTACGAGAGAAACCATATGCACGTTTAAGTATTAGTTCGGTTTCAGCGATGCCAAAAATCTGATTGACAATCATCACCACGATGACGCATATGACTGCCAGTAAAGCGTATTCAGCCTGACGAAGGACGAGTGCGATGACCCCACCGGCAGCTGACATCGCGCTAAGTAAGGCGACCCAAGCGAGACTAGTTTTGGGACCAAATCCGCGCTTCATTAATTTGTGGTGCAGATGCCCTCGGTCAACCGCAAAAATACTTTTGCCTGTCAGTCTCCTGCGAATGATTGCTGCGCCAGTATCAATAAATGGAATTGCCAATAATGCTATTGGCGCCGCAAAGGCGTAGAGAGAGTTTTGCTTAACGGTACAACGAATAGCCAGTGCGGCGAGAAGAAATCCAATCAACATGCTGCCCGCATCGCCTAGATACACTGACGCTGGAGGAAAGTTGTAGCGCAAGAATCCCAGAAGCGCACCTGCGAGCGAAACGGCGACAATCGCATCAACGACACGTCCCTGTGCCATAAGCATAATGGCGAGCGCAAAGCCCATGATCATGCCGATGGTAGCAGCTATTCCGTCGGCCCCATCAAGAAGATTGACTGAGTTGATTGAAGCCAATACCCATCCGTAGATGAACAGAATTGAGAACACGTCTAGCTCAACGTCAAGTCCCATGAACGCCAGCGAATCGAAACGGTAGCCGTAGATGACCAAAACGGTGGTGGCAAGAAACTGCCCAAACAGCTTTTGCCGTCCGCGAACCCCAAATCGATCATCCATCACACCAACGAATAGAAGGATGGCGCTACCAATGAGCAATCCAGAGTACTGGTGAAGTACGGTTGAGCGAATTCTGCGCAGGGCGAGATAGTCGGCGGGGTATCCTAAAAAGGTTGCAAGCTTACCATCAAGTTTGGAAAGCAAAGGTACTTCGAAACAAACCATAGTGAAGACTGCGGCCACTAGAGTTGCCACGGTGCAGAACACCGCGATTCCACCCACCATCGGGATAGGTTTTTCGTGAAGTTTCCTGCTTTTGTCTGGGTTGTCCACTAGGCCAACCCGGATCGCTAACTTTGCAAACCACGGCACCAGTACCCAAGCTGATAGCAGCGAAAGAGTAAAGGAGATGATGATGCTGGCCATGTTCTTTTTTCCGCGATTTTGGGTTTGGAAAACCCCGTGTGTTTCTCAGATGCAAGTTTAGTTGTGAAATTGGTCATACAGAGGGAAAAAAGTCAACATCGTTGGCATTATTTCTCTCTCGCACGAGCACGCGTCTGATCCAGTAGGCGCTGATACTTCTTTCTGTTGGCGTAGTCAGTTTCTATAAGATCTTCGAGGCGGCCGATTGATTCGCGAAAATTACCTTGGGAATTCAGTAACGTCACAATCGTGGTTTGAACGGAAAAATCGGAGGGGTCAGAAACTAGGGAATCCTTGAACCGCCTAATCGCGTCGTCAACGTTCCCCAAAGCGAGTTTAATTTTTGCACTCAGAACCATGTTGGCATGGTCTGCCGGCGATACGTCCGCCATCAAGTCGTCGGCTTTTCTTAGGCCTGCCTCGCGAGTCGGCGACGATGCAGCCATGTGCTGCATTACGTATTTGTAAATGATGCTAGGGTCGTCGGGAAGAAAATGATCCAAAATGTCTTGGTCGTTTGGTTGAGATATCTTTCGAGAGGTATTGCCACTGATTAAATTCGCGATTGCCTTGTAGTGTCTTGGTTCTAGCTCAAGGTAGTGGCGAATAAACGGCGCTGCTCGTCTGCTGTTTCCGGACTGGAGATGGAAGAGTCCGGCAAGCTTTAGAATAGCTAAGCTGCCCGGAGCCAATTCTGACGCGATTTCAGCATGTTTATTGGCTTTTCCCATGGCGCCTATAATCGCATAAAGTCTTGTCAGGCGGATCTGTTCGTTGGCCTGCAATAGCGAACTTCTTCGACTTAAATTAAGCGCATTGATGGCGTGACGAACGTTCTCTTGAATAAAATTTTGTTCTTGGTACGCACGAGCGCCAAGTAAGGAAGACTCGCGTTGAAGAGAGTAAATATTCTGATGAACATTTTCGGGCGAAGTAAGCTCCCACAGGTTTTCTGCAAACGCAGCTTCTTGATCTTCCGCCATTCTTTGGGTGGAGGCAGACGAACTTGAAAGCAGTTGCTCAAGATGCAATAGGCGCATTCGCTGCACATAAAGTAGAGAAAGGTAGTTCAAGCCACGACTGACAGGAGTTCTTTTCACGAGAGGCCGGAGTTCAGAAATGAGACGCTCTGTTGTCGCGAGATCGGGATGGGTGGCAGTAAAATGTTTGGGGCTAACAATGCGTTTGGAATCAATCCTCGCTCTGTTGTGAATCTCAAGCCCTGAAACAAATACACCTGCAAAGAGAGCAAGTCCGATCACTTGACAAAATGAATTTGGAGATTGGAACCTTAGCCAAGACCTCTCTTTCAGGCGACCAGCTAAAGCTTGAGCATTGTAGGAAACCGTGCCGGTCACGACCGCCATCGCGATCATGTTGGCAGATTGGTACAGCCCAAAATCAAATGCCGATGCGACCATTACCGATACGCATAAAAAGATGCCCATCGTCGCGACGGCAATCGTTAATGGTGATCGGCCGCTCCAAAGCGAAAAAGCTGAGTAGTAATAGACGAGCGCCCAACAACCAATGAGCAACACTAACCCCGGCCATCCCATTTCAACCAGCGTTTGAAAATACTGACTTTCAGCGAATGCAAAAATTGACGTCTCGCGTGTCGTCCGATACAGCCGATGCACGTGCTCGTACGATCCGAGACCTGCCCCCAACAGCCCCATTTCAGAAACTGCAGGCCAAGTCTCCTGCCAGTGTCCCAACCGATTAGTACTTTTGGCCTCTAGTGTTACCCGGTCAAAACGCTCAAGTAGCAAATCTGCAAAACCAACCCAGCCTGCAATTCCAAATGCCAAGAACACCATTGGTAAAAAGATGAACCCAGTGAACGAGGGGCGTCGGGCCATGCCGTAAAAGATAAGTGTGATTGCAAGTCCCACCAGCAGCGCTAGTACTCCGCCACGGGATAAGCTTGAAATGATTCCGATGCCGATCAATATCGAGGCAATTATTGAAGCCAACTTCTTTGCGTCGAGATCAGAGAGAAATAGCGCTAGATGAAATGTGAATTGGCGCCAAAACGGCATTTCCTTGCTGACGATCTGACGCGGCCCACGTTCTGTTTTGTTTGCCATTAGGA
>CAYTPS010000216.1:0-8823 GCA_964439245.1 uncultured Pirellulaceae bacterium
AAATGAAGCTGGAAATGATCGCCAAATTCAGTAAAAGCGAAAAACCGATCGCCACCATTAAAGAAGACCATCTTCCCCGGTACCACAGCCCGGGAAGGCCAGGCCAACAGCAGAGTGCAATTGAGCCCCAGTTCATTAGAATCTCCGACATCCATGCGAAAAAATACCACCTGAAAAGCCTCCCGGCGCAACGAAAATCCTTGTTTGCCAGAGAAACCCCGCTGTAAATTATCAATGGCTCGCGTTTTCCCGTCAATCGCAATGTTAGCTTACAATAAACACCCGCGGATTCGACAAACTGGGTACTATCGAGCAAATCATTAGTTTTCTGTCTCCTAACGGCACATCCTGCGATACGCCAAATTCGCGAAAACACTGTCAAACTGTCACTCAAAAGCCTGTTTAAGGTCACCATCACATGCCTCAGAACGAAGAAAAAAATTCCATTTTTCGAATTCTGGACGCCGCCAATAATCGGACAGGCGAAGGATTAAGGGTCGTCGAGGATTATGTCCGCATGGTTCTGGGCGATGCATTTTTGTCCAAACAACTAAAACAACTGCGACATGACCTCGCCCAAGCCATGACACCGTTGGATCTCGGTTCCCAAATTCTTGCCCGTGATAGCGAGGGCGACGTTGGAAGAAACCTGCAGACGGCAACCGAATACGAACGCTCATCCGACGAAGCCATCCTCAAAGCCAACCTCACGCGCGTGCAACAATCACTGCGCGCTATCGAGGAATTTACAAAAACGATCGACGCCAGCGTTTCGCAAAATGTCGAACAGCTTCGTTATCGAAGCTACACCCTTGAAAAAGCAATTATGCTGACGAGGTTGAGCCTGCAATCGCTCAAAGAGGCTTCTCTGTATGTGCTGATCGACGGTACATACTGGAAGCAGTCACCAGAAAAATTCGAAGCATACGTGACGTCGCTGATCGACGCTAAGGTCGACCTGATTCAGTTTCGCGACAAAGAACTCTCCGACAAGGATCATGTTGCGATCGGCAAACGGCTGACACTAATAACTCGTCCGAGTTCGACACGTTGGATAATGAACGATCGAGCGGACCTTGCCGTGGCGACCGATGCCGATGGCGTTCATCTTGGACAAGACGACATCAGCGTTTCAGATGGACGACGACTTGTTGGTGCCAGTAAGCTGATCGGAGTTTCCACCCACGACATTGAACAGGCGCGGCAAGCCGTGATTGATGGGGCAAACTACATTGGCGTGGGGCCCGTGTTTCCTTCAACAACGAAGAATTTTGATTCTCATGTGGGGCTCGAATTAGTTTCCGAAGTAGCCAACGAAATCAAATTGCCCGCGTTTGCCATCGGCGGCATCAACGGCGACAACATCGAGGATGTTGTGAAAGCTGGATTCTGCCGTGTCGGGGTATCTGCCGCCGTATCAGCGGCAGAAGACCCACGATCGGCTGCCAAAGCCTTAAAGAGTATGTTGGCCCCATGACACACACCAGCCAAACCACAACCAAAAAGAATTTAATTGGAGCGTCCAAGCGACAACTGCAAATCGCTCTGGTTTCGATCGGTATTCCCGAAAAACAACTGGCACTGCGGACCAAGCAGATCTTTCATTGGATCTACATCCGCGGTGTGACACAGTTCACACAGATGGACTCGATCGGCAAAGACTTGCAATGTGCCTTGCAAACGCACTTCACGCTCGATCGTCCTAAAATTGTCACCGAGCAGATTTCCGTTGACGGCACTCGCAAATGGCTGCTGCGTTTCGATCAGTTCGACGGCCCGCCGGTTGAAGTAGAAACAGTCTACATTCCTGAATCAGATCGCGGCACACTGTGCGTTAGCAGTCAGGTCGGCTGCTCGTTCAATTGCAGTTTCTGCCATACCGGAACGCAGAAGATGATGAAAAATCTGAATCCGGGAGAGATACTCGCTCAAATCATTGTCGCGCGTGATCGTTTGGCTGACTACTCAACCGACAATACAGAAACTGTAGGCGCCATTCCCACCACCGGCCGCAAAGTATCAAACATCGTGATGATGGGGATGGGTGAGCCGCTATTGAATTTCGAAAACGTCAAACAAGCTTTGTTGATCGCGCTAGATGACGATGGTTTGGGTTTCTCTCGCCGCCGGGTCACGCTGTCGACTTCAGGCGTGGTACCGGGAATTGCTCGCACAGGAGATGAATTGAAGGTCGCCTTGGCCATTTCTCTGCATGCGGTGCGCGATGAATTACGAGATGAATTGGTCCCCATCAACCGCAAATATCCAATCCGCGAACTCTTAGATGCTTGTAGAAAATATCCAGGACTATCCAATGCGCGACGGATCACATTCGAATACGTGATGCTCAAAGGCGTTAACGATTCGATTGCCGATGCGCAGGAGTTAGTTCGATTACTTGGCGACATTCCCTCCAAGATCAATCTGATTCCGTTTAATCCATGGCCTGGAACCCAATACGAGTGCTCCGACAAAGCAACGATCGCAGCGTTCGCGCGTTATCTGCACCAGCACGGTTACTCATCGCCTGTCCGTGCCACGCGCGGACAAGACATCATGGCCGCTTGCGGTCAATTAAAATCAGAGACCGCAAAGCTTTCGTAGCCAAGACGCTTCAAGATCATGACGGCCCCACCGGTGAGGCCTCCCGTCTCTTGCAAGATTGTCTAATTCTGAGCGTTCAAGTTCCAATCGTACTTTAAGTATTTGATCGTGTAGCGTCCCTTGGCCACATGGTCCCTGGCTGCTTGGGGGAAATATGGCGTAATTGCCCGAATTTGGTCTTGGCTAGAGTTGCCGAAATCCCCTCCGTACCACTTGAGGATCTGGCTCAGCTTAAGATTACCTTGGCCGTCAACTTGAAAATTCTGCGAACGCGCGAAGAAGTCAGTACTGTTGGTGACAAGTTGATCCTCCAAGCGATCTGCGACATACGCCTCGTTTAGAAGCCGAGGACATCCAATCGATGCGCAGACGACGGCGAAGTGAATCCGCGGCTCATTCATGGGGCGAAGAATCTGATGCTCGATATGATCAAGCGAAACTTTCTGACCGCCTACATGCAGAAGAAGATTTTTCCAAATGTTGTATCCCACCAACTTTGCCGTGTGGTTACGAATACTAGTCGTGGGATAGACTCGCAAGATTCCCTCCAACGTCAGCGCGTTGTAAGCATTTATCCAAAACGCCAGTTTTGCTTCACGTGAGGCTGGACGCTTTAGGTCGGCTCGGCTCAAAAATTCAAGGTAGCTTTTCAGGGTGGCGCGATCGGCCGCACTTGCATGCCAAGCCTTGTAATTGACCATCCCGTTCTTATCGACATATTTTTTCAGTAAACGATCGAAAGCATCATGGTCGATGCGTTCAATCGATACCCAATCGGTTGCCGGCCATGTCTTGCCAGCATACTCCTCTGCACCAGCAGTAGGTGAACTTCCCAGCCAAACCGCCGCGGTGGCTAGAAGTACGACTGTCAAAGAAAACATTATGCGGTAGAACATAGCCAACTTTCAAAATACAAAAGATCAATCACTCGTGCCATAAATACAACATGTTTGAAGTTGAACTGAAATACCCCGTCACCTCTCATGACCGAATCCGTCAGCAATTGCTAACGATGGAGTCCACTCAAACCGGCATCTCCAAGCACTGTGACGAGTACTTCAACCAAACCTTACTTGACTTTGCAGGAAATGATATCGCCTTACGGATTCGTTCGGCTGAAGATTCGCACACACTCACATACAAAGGCCCTAATCTTGACTCACGTGCGAAAGTTCGAGAGGAAATAGAGATTCAATTGGGGACGGAGGACAAAGACAAATTCCGAGACATTCTTTTGGGAATGGGGTTTCATTCAGTTCTGTGTGTTCAAAAACAACGTGACAGCATGGCCCTGCATTGGAAGGACGACGACGTCGTGGTCTGCCTTGATACGATCGAAGGAATCGGTAGTTTTGTTGAATTAGAGTTGGTTGTGAAATCAAAAGAGCAGGTCGGTTCGGCAAAAGCAACGTTGGAATCTCTGGCAAAAACACTGGGGATCACTTCTGAACCAACCACCGTCAGTTACCTTGAGATGTTGCTTGAGAGGCAAGAAAACAGTTCAGCGTAAACGCTGTAGCGCACGCGACGGCAAGTGGCAGCCGGCAAAATTTCTTTAAGGCTATTTCAAACACCTCCTCATCCTGAATCGCAGCAAGGCATCTCACATCAACTCGCCTCCTGAAACCAAATCCACACTCGCAGCAGACCAGGCTCTGGCAGCATCCCACAAGACCAACTTCTGGTGGTTATCGATCTATCAGATTATGCTGCGCATCGGTTGGATCTTCAAAACCGAGAGCATTATCATGCCGGCCTTCATGGATCTCGTTGGCGGTGCGGCATGGCAGCGTGGATGTTTGCCAATGCTAAGTCGTTTGGGCAAGAGTACAGTTCCATTGCTGTTTTCGGACCAGATCCGCAACGTTGCCGTAAAACGAAACTGGCTCTGTCTGACGAGTATTTCAATGGGCGGTTGCTTTCTGGTGCTCGCGGGACTGTGGTGGATCAGCGGCGGCCAGCGTGCGGCGTGGTGGCCGTATTGTTTCATGGGACTCTACGGCCTGTTCTTTACTGCCGCAGGAATGAACGAAGTACTCTTCAGTACGATCACTGGAAAGTTGATCGTTAAAAACCAGCGCGGCCGCCTCGCGGCCGTCGGCAGCTTGATTGGGGGATTCGCCGCGATCGTGTGTGCTTTAATTTGGTTGCGGCCTTGGCTACAAGCATCTACCGAAGTCTACCCTCGGTTCGAACTGATTTTTGGGGCTACTGGTATCCTCATGGCTGCCGCCGGAATCACCGCACTGCGTTTCGTCGAGCCCTCCGACGAAATGCGGGCGAAATCGCGTCCGCCTGTAGAACTCATAAAAGCATCGGTAAGGATCGTTACTGAAGATCACAATTTTCGTTTACTTGCAACTATCGCGGTGATGTACGGCATGTCGATGACGCTATTCCCGCACTACCAATCAATCGCACGAGAGCGATTAGGATTTGGCTTCGGTGATCTTGATGGAGCGCTCTCTTGGATCATCGCTCAACACATTGGCGCTTCGGTGCTGAGTGTGCCAGCGGGAACAATCGCCGACCGCTACGGCAATCGGCTTGTGCTGCAGGGCTTGATGGGAGCAGTTTGTATCGCTCCGGTATTGTTACTTGTACTACATGCTGGCGAGATCCAGTGGCAGTTGCCGTACTTGGTGATGTTCTTTTTACTGGGACTTACCCCGATCGCGTTTCGTTTTTTTAACAATTACGTATTGGAGACCGCTGAAGCAGCAAAGCATCCGGCCTATCTGAGTACGCTGAGTGCTTGTATTGCACTACCAATTATTTCGACTTCGCCTTTGGTTGGATTGTTGATGGACTTCATTGGCCTGAGTGCAATTTTCATGTGTGTGTTCGTGTTGCTAGTGATTGGCTGGGGCCTTACGTTTCGACTTCAAGAACCTCGACATCTTGGCCGATAGCTGCACTTTATCGGTATAGCTTTCGATATTCTGATCTTCCACCTCCAGAGCAGATCCGCCATAATTTCGGCAAATTCAGTAAACCAAGGACGGTGTAATGAGACTCTTTTTTTCCGTCGGCGAACCCAGTGGTGACCTACACGGATCCAATTTAATTCGCCGTTTCAAAATGGCCGATCCCGATGTCGAATGCGTCGGTTTCGGCGGCCCCAAAATGCGGGATGCGGGCTGCGACCTGCATTACGACCTGACTCAAAAAGCCGTAATGTTTCTCAAAGAAGTCATCGGGCAGTTACGTTTCTTTTTCTCGCTGGTCGACCAAGCCGACGAATACTTCGCAAACAACCAAGTCGACGCCGTTGTCCTAATTGACTATCCGGGATTCAATTGGTGGATTGCCAGAAAGGCAAAAGCGCGTGGCATTCCGGTGTTCTATTTTGGCGTGCCCCAAATGTGGGCCTGGGCTCCATGGCGGGTGCGGAAGATGCGAAAATTCGTCGATCACGCACTGTGCAAACTGCCTTTCGAAGTGGATTGGTTTAAGAAGCGAAACGTCGAAGCCACCTACGTCGGCCATCCCTATTTCGACCAATTGGATCGCCAAAGCTACGACGGACTGTTCCTGAATTCGCAAAAGGGAAAACAGCTGATCACTCTGCTACCGGGCTCGCGGAATCGTGAAGTCGAGAGCAATCTTCCAACACTGATTCGATCGGCCGTATTGATAGCAAGATCATGTCCGGGAACGTCATTCGCGGTCGCATCGGCGAATCACGCACAAATGGAAATGGGGCAGACCATCATCGACGACATCAAATCTGAGTCTGGAGATGATTTCCCGGAGATTGAACTGCACGTTGATCGTACGCCAGAATTGATGGCCTCGGCAACAGCCTGCATGGCTTGCAGTGGTTCGGTGTCTTTGGAGCTAATGCACCATCGCAAACCAACGGTGATCGTCTACAAAGTGGGGCGCCTGATTTCAATCGCGCAGGCTTTTTTATTACGCACCCGATTCATCACGTTGGTTAATCTGATCGCCGTCAAAGATATCGCCAAAAAGACTTGGCGTCCGGCCAATCCGGAGTCCGGAAGTGCATGTGCTCAGTTGATGGTGATGCCTGAATATTTGGCTACTGGCGACGTTTCAGGTCCCGCCGCCAACCAGATCATCAACTGGATTAAGAACCCTGATCAGCTGCAAGAAAAAATCGATCAGCTCGATGCTCTTGCCATCAAATATGCTAAACCTGGCGCCGTCAATGCGGCAGCAGACTATATCCTAACGACACTTGGTGCAGACAACTCAAAACACGAGGTCACTGGCGATCAAAGTCGAGCCGCGTAATGATCTCGCAACGATGGGGTCTAGAACTTAAGCGACGCATCACGCCTACTTCTTGGTTATTCAAACAGCTTTGTGGCGTAAAATTGGTCCAGCGCAAGCATCAAGTAGGATTCCCCGAATAAGCTTCGATTCGGGCGCAAAGACTTCTTGGCGAAATCCACTATGCTTCATCTTTGCCTTTAAATTCTGTGAAGAGCCTACTTCTTTTGATAGCTCCACCACACGCCTGTTGGCAGACAAGCCATCAGCATCACCAGCAGGTGAAAAGCACCTACGCCTAAAATCCACCAAAGGGTCGTGTCCTCGGATCCGGAGTACGCATGCAACCCAACACCCAAAACGTTGACGCCTTTCCATGACCAGAGCGTCACGATGTTGCCAAAGATGGCGATCATGGCGAAGCCACGTTCTTTAACCATTCCACCCCAGCGCGCGTGCAGACTGATGGCGTTCCACAGCACGATCATCAACGCGCCATTCTCTTTAGGATCCCATCCCCAGAAACGCCCCCAAGAATCATCGCCCCAGAGGCCTCCTAAAACGGTACCAAAGAAGCTGAACAACAGCGCTAAGCACACCATTCCGTACATCACATTGTAGACGTCGCGGCGTGTCTCTTTGTCAAACGCAGGTGTCATCATCGCACCAATCACGTAAGCAACGCCTAACGCTCCAGCGGCAAAAGTCGTACTGTACCCAATGGTGATGCACACCACATGTGTGGCCAACCAAAATTGAGTATCGAGAACGGCCATCAAAACGGTAAACGTATCGCCGTCGGTGATCGACATCGTCCAAGCCCACATCAAGGCCAAGAACGCTCCCATCCCCCCCAGCACATTGCCAATTCCCAGCTTCGTCATACGTTCAACCAACATCATCAACGGCACGAAGATCGCCGTAACGAACAGGACCGACGAATAAAGATTAGTTACCGGCGGACGTCCGGAAATGTAAATGCGAAATACCAAACCCACGATCAGGAAAACGGCCCCCAATCCCAACAACCAAAGCGATGCCTGATTGAATTTTTCGCTGTATCCCACCCAGCCTAAAGTTGCCACCAAAAACGAAACTAGGAAAATCACCATCGCGTTGAAAAAGAAGTGCGAACCACCATAAATCAGCTCCGCACCGATCTTAGACGACGAGTATCCCATAGGAGCATCCTTCTTTAGCTCCGCAAGATAGGTGTCGAGTGTCGCGTTAAAGGTTTCAGCGTCTTGGGCGCGATACGCCGGTCCAAGTTTGCCGAACAACGCCGAATACTTATCAAAGGTTTGTTCTGTTGTGTCACTTCCATCTTCTAACCCACCAATTTTCTTCAACTTCGAAACCAGATCATCTGTCACAAAGCCAATCTGAGCATCGATCTGAGCGTTGACCTGATCCCCGAAGCGTTCTTTGAATCCTTCGCGTAGTGACTCCGGCAATGAATCCCATTGCCGTTCAACTTTCGCGGCAAGAGTGGCCGGGTCATCAATCTTATAGGTTTGCTTCAGCGCTTCGAGAAGTTGGGGATCATTTACAATCGTCTGGGCTGCTCTTTGAGCAAGTAACATGTCAGCAATTTGAGGTCGCACATCGACCTCTACAATCTTCCTTCCAAGTGAAGCATAGGTATTTGCCTCGTGCCGCTCGGCCAATCCCCTGATCCACTGACGGTCGAGCCCTTGCGAAAATGTCCGCCAGTTCTTTCGCGCGTCGGTCGACGGCAATAACAAAGGTAAACCGGAGCGTGTTGAATCAAGCGCCAAATTAATGCGCGTTTCAAAACCCAAATCTGGGTTCTGCTGATGGATGCCGCCAAAGGCAGCTTGAATCGCTTGGATGTTACCGATTTTACCAGCCACACCAGAAAGTCGTGACTGAAACTGGTTGTAGTCTTTAGACTTCAAACCAGCGGGAATCACATCTCGAATCGTCCGCCGCGCATTTGCAAGTTCCTCTAGGGTATAC
>CAYTPS010000217.1:0-8771 GCA_964439245.1 uncultured Pirellulaceae bacterium
AAATGATGCTGTCCGAGATGATTCCGCATACCGGCGGGATCGCAGACGAGATATGCTTGATTAAGTCAATGAACACAGAGGCGATCAATCACGCGCCGGCGGCGACTTTTTTTCTTACCGGGTCGCAAATTCCCGGCCGGCCTAGCATGGGGGCTTGGGCGTCGTATGGACTTGGAAGCCTGAATGACAATCTGCCGTCATTTGTTGTGATGAACTCGCGCGACCAGCAAAACTCCTGTGGGCAATTGCTTTACGATTACTATTGGGGTAGCGGGTTTATTCCGTCGAAGCATCAGGGCGTTCGGTTTCGTTCGGGCAAGGATCCGGTTTTGTATCTGTCCAATCCCGACGGAATGCCACGCGCATTACGACGTAAGATGCTCGATCGTTTGGGCGAACTGAATCACCAGAAATTGTCCGACTACGGTGATCCGGAAATCGAAACTCGAATCGCGCAATACGAGATGGCCTATCGGATGCAGATGAGTATTCCCGATCTGACAGATATTTCAGATGAACCGGAACACGTTCTTGAAATGTACGGCCCTGATGTACATCGCAGCGGCTCATTTGCAAAGAACTGTCTGCTTGCTCGCCGGTTAGCAGAAAAAGATGTGCGATTTATTCAGCTGATGCACATTGGCTGGGACCAACACGCCAACGTTTCAACACAATTGGGGGTTCAGTGTAAGGATACTGACCAGCCAGCGGCGGCATTGGTCAAAGACCTTAAGCAACGCGGACTTTTGGAAGATACGCTCGTGATTTTTGGTGGTGAGTTTGGCCGGACTGTGTTTGGTCAAGGAGACATTACCCGAGATAAAGGGTATGGACGCGATCATCATGGTCGAGCATTTAGTTTGTGGATGGCTGGTGGCGGAGTGAAACCCGGATTTCAGTATGGGCAAACATGCGACTACGGTTGGAACGTGGTGGAAAATGGAGTCCATGTCCATGACTGGCAAGCAACGGTGCTAAAGATGATGGGCATTAACCACGAATTGTTGACTTATCGGTATCAAGGTCGTCGATTTCGTTTGACGGACGTGCATGGCCACGTAGTGGAAGATATACTTTCCTAGATAGGCGGTTTTCAATTCCGAATAGTCATAGGCATTCGAGAAGATGTACAATCTGCCCTTCATAATCGCCTGACTGTTCTTGAAGCCCACATAATGTTTGCATTAATGTACCGCACCCTGATTGCGATCTTTGTTTTTTCGTTTGTCGTGCCAACGGCACTTTGCGCTCAAGAGAATTGGACGCGCTTCCATGGTCATAATGGTTCTGGGGTATCGGCGGGTTCCGCGTTGCCGTCACAATGGACCGACAAAGACTACGCGTGGCGAGTTGATTTACCTGAAATTGGATCGGGTTCACCCGTGGTTTGGGGCAATCAAATTTTCCTGAGTTCTTCTGATGCGGAAACCGCGGAACTGAACGTGTTGTGTCTGTCTGCCGACACAGGAGAACAGCAGTGGCAAAAGAATTTTGAGTCCAGCAAGTATCATCTTCATTCGAAAAACACATATGCCTCAGCCACCATGGCCGTCGACGGCCAACATGTCTATGTAACTTTTGCCAACGAAAAACACACATGGTTAATGGCGTTGTCCCATCAAGGCGAACTAAAATGGAAACGCGATTTTGGTCCGTACGTTTCCAGTCATGGCTTCGGTAGCTCTCCGATGGTCTACCAAGACAAAGTCATATTGGTCAACTCACAACAAGCCAAAAAACTTGAACCGGGGCAAAAACCGGGCGCCAGCCGAGTGATTGCTGTCAGTGCATCTGATGGCAGCGACATTTGGCAGACGCAGCTAGAGGCAACACGTGTTTGTTACGGCGTGCCGTGTGTTTATCGATCTGCCGATGGAAAAGATCAGCTGATTGGAGCAAATACCGGCAACGGGTTCTACAGTATTGACCCTAAAACTGGAAACTTTAATTGGCAAACTCTAGATACCTTCGACAAACGCGTTGTGGCGTCTCCGGTTTTGGCTGGAGATTTGGTGATGACAACTGCCGGATCAGGCGGAGGAGGAAACTACCTGGTGGCGATGAAACTGAACGCCGATTCAACGAAGCTGCCTGTCGAAGCCTACCGTATTCAAAGTGCCAGTTACGTGCCCAGCCCCTTGGTGGTTGAGGGGTTGCTGCTAATGTTTTCCGACAAGGGCATCGTGTCATGCTACGACGCAGAGACAGGAAATCAGTATTGGAAGAAACGCGTTTCTAAGGGGTTCAACGGGTCCCCCGTGGCAACTAAGGACAACGTTTATGCCGTCGATGAAGCGGGGAACGTCCATGTTGTTGCAGTAAGCAAAGAGCCCAAACTTAAGATTGTTGCTTCAATGGAACAGGCATCACGTAGCACACCCGCTATCTCTGGCAACCGAATATTCTTTCGCTCCAACTCACGTCTGTGGGCGTTGGGTTCAAGCGACCTCAACTAGAATTCGGCGAATCGGAGACGGAGCTTGCATGTGGCGATTTTGGATTGATGTTGGAGGAACGTTTACTGATACGTTGGCCGTTTCGCCCAAGGGCGACCGGTTTCAATCGAAAGTACTTAGCAGTGGATTGACCAAGGGGCGGGTTGTCCGAATCGGTTCCGATAGCGCTCTTATTTCGGATAGCTTTCAAGACGCCGAAGACGGGTTTTGGAACGGAGTTACATTGCGATTGGTCGATGACGCAGGCCACACAGTTGCCTCGCATACGGTGGAATCGTTTTCTTCTTTGGGAGACAAACAAGCGTTTGTTGTTTCCCCGAAGATTGATCCTAGTCACTTAGCTGCTACCAGATCATTCGAGCTTGATGCTGGCGCGCACGCGCCTGTCGTTGCCATTCGGCGGCTAATGAGTGTTCCATTTTCGGTTCCTCTGCCGGATTGCGAAGTTTGGCTCGGAACAACGCGTGGAACTAACGCGTTGCTGACGCGCACCGGTGCCAAGGTCGGTTTGGTGACCTCCGAAGGTTTCGCAGATCTGCTAGATATTGGTGATCAAGCGCGTCCGGAATTGTTTGGGCTCTCGATAGAAAAACGTGCTCCGCTGTACTCGTTGACCGCCGCGATCAAGGAGCGAGTTTTGGCTGATGGGACCATTGATCGGCCGATTGATGAAGCAAATGTGCGGGAGATTTTATCCCAAATGAAAGTAGACGGAGTGACTTCAGTCGCCGTTTGTTTGATGCACAGTTACCGGTTTCCGCAACAAGAACAGCTTGTAGGGAAAATCGCGGCCGAGATCGGTTTCGAGGAAGTGCGCCTTTCCCATCAAGTCGCCCCTTTGATCAAGATCGTTCCGCGCGCCGAAACTACGGTGTTGGATGCCTATTTGAATCCCGTCATTAGGAAGTACTTAAATGAGGTTACCGATCATCTGTCGGCCGGTTCTCGGTTGCGGATGATGACGTCGGCCGGTGGTTTGGTAACGCGTGATAATTTTTCGGGGAAGGATTCAGTATTATCGGGGCCCGCTGGTGGCGCCGTTGGTGCAGCTCGAATTGCCGTGCAAGCAAGCTTTGACAAAGTGATTGGCTTTGACATGGGGGGCACCAGCACGGATGTGTCGCGATTTGACGGCGAGGATGCGGAATTTGAGATTGAGTTTGAAAGTCACAAAGCAGGTGCGCGGATCATGACGCCCATGTTGGCGATCCAAACGGTGGCTGCCGGAGGTGGTTCGGTCTGTTGGTTTGATGGTGTGCGGTTGCGGGTTGGTCCAGACAGTGCCGGTTCGGATCCGGGCCCGGCTTGCTATGGGAGTGGTGGCCCGTTGACCGTTACCGACATGAATTTGTTTTTGGGAAGAATTCAAAAAGACTCATTTCCCTTCGCTCTCGACCTCCAGGCTGTACAAAAAAAATTAGAAAATCTGTGCACAGAATTATCGGCAGCAGGATTCGATTACTCCGTGGAGAGACTGGCTAAAGGATTTTTAAACATTGCCAACCATAACATGGCCTCGGCAATTGAAAACGTATCGGTTGCAAAAGGATACGATCCAAAAGACTATGCACTGATGTCGTTCGGCGGCGCTGGTGCACAACATTGTTGTGCGGTGGCCGATTTGCTGGGAATGTCAAACATCATCGATCATCCGCGTAGCGCGATTCTCAGCGCTGTTGGTATCAGTATGGCGGACCTCGACGCTCACGCGGTGAAGAGTATTCTGAAACTGGCCAATCAGACAAACCAAGGCAAGTTGAAAGATGTCTTTGCCGATTTAGAAAGCGCAGCGAGACAGAAGCTTCTCGGTGATCAGACCGTTACGCAGGGTGACGTCACTCTGAAAAGAAGGCTGGAACTGCGATATCAGGGTTTAGACGCAGCTCTAGTCGTCGACAGCGACGATATAGCCAGAGGCGTGGAATTGTTTGAAGCAAAACACTTGCAATTTTATGGATATAAGCAAGACCGCGCGATTGAGATCGTGGCCGCTCGAGTGCAGGCTGTCGTCGAGGGTGAACGCCCTTCGAAATTTTCATGGCCCAATCCTGTCTCTTTGTCACGGGGAGGGGCGAATCTCGTTAGATCACAATTATCAATTGGCGACCAAATATCTGGCCCGGCATCCATCGCCGATTCATTTTCAACAACAATCATCGATAAAGGTTGGCGGGCACTGGTCGGACATGAAACAACCTTGAGAATCGAGAAAGTTGCGAAGCCAATTTCCAACAATGGAGGGCAAGCGGCGGCGTCCCCAACTCACGCCGACCCGATTGAACTTGAGATTTTCAATCGGCGTTTTTCCTCGATCGCCGCTCAGATGGGATTGTGTCTGCAAAAGACGTCCGTTAGCGTCAATGTCAAGGAAAGGCTTGATTTCAGTTGCGCTATCTTTACTTCGACCGGTGACTTGGTTGTAAACGCCCCTCACATTCCTGTGCACCTAGGCGCGATGAGCGAGACGGTGCGTGAGATAATACGGCTTAATCCCTCGGTCCATGTTGGTGACGTGTTTGTCACCAACGATCCTTATGGAGGCGGATCGCATTTGCCGGACGTTACCGTCGTGTCACCAGTTTTTGTCCAAGGTCATGGTTCGGTAGCGTTCTGGGTCGCCAGCCGCTCGCACCATGCCGAAATCGGTGGTAAGACGCCAGGATCGATGCCGCCGAACGCGACTTGTTTGGCCGAAGAGGGAGTGCTGATCGCGAATGTAAAAGTAGTTGATGAAGGGGTGCCAAAGTTTGAACGATTGGAAAAACGTCTGATCGAAGGTCGTTATCCATCACGCAATCCGCAGGAGAATCTCGCCGACGTGCGGGCACAGATTGCGGCCAATCAGTCTGGCAGCCAAGACTTACGAACACTGGTGGATCAACAAGGTCTTCCTAAAGTTCAAGCATACATGAGATTTATTCAGGATGCGGCTGCTGCTCAGGTTGGTCGGGCCATTGAGAGACTTCCCGATGGCATTCATCAGTTTAGTGATTCTCTGGACAACGGAGCGACCATTTGTGTTGCGGTCACGGTCAGAGGTCAGGAGATTGAAATTGATTTTTCTGGGACCGATGGAGTGCTTTCTGAAAATCAGAACGCCAACCCGGCAATTGTAAATTCCGCAGTCATGTACGTTTTACGGTTACTGATCGATTCAGACATTCCGCTCAATGAGGGCGTAATGCAGTCGGTTAATGTTCATATTCCGCGCGATTGTTTTCTCAATCCAACTCCCGGTGATAGTCCGGAGACGAGTCCGGCGATCGTGGGTGGCAATGTCGAGACATCGCAGCGCGTGGTCGATGTGCTGCTGGGAGCATTGGGAGTCGCGGCGGCGAGTCAGGGGACAATGAATAACTGGCTGATGGGTGACGATTCGTTCGGATACTACGAGACCATTGGTGGCGGCTCGGGAGCGACCCCAACCGCCGATGGAGCCGACGCCGTTCACGTTCACATGACCAACACGCGCCTTACCGATCCAGAAATTTTGGAGACCCGCTACCCGGTGATACTGCGCGAGTTTTCCATTCGTCGTGGCAGTGGTGGATCGGGAAAGTATAGAGGCGGCAATGGAATGGTCCGCGCGATCGAATTTCTTAAGTCCCTAGATGTTTCGTTATTGACTAATCGCAGGAACAGCAATCCTTACGGATTGGAGGGTGGCAGCCCCGGAGTCGCGGGAAAGAATCGGCTGATCCGCAATTCGGGAGAAGAGATAGCCTTAAAAAGTAAGGCTCAACTAAAGGTCGAGCCTGGCGACGTACTTTGGATCGAGACCCCCGGTGGTGGAGGATACGGTTAGTCTTCTTTCGCGCAATGTTACTGCAGGAAGAGCTTATTTCACGATGCGCTACCCCGAACACGTGAGCGACGCGCAATCTCGAAACATCCTGGCTCGCGCCGCGGGTGGGGATCGTCAGCCAAGGATTAAGGACAGACTTTAAGTTAGCTGTTCGCCGCGCGCCATAACGACGCTGCCGGTGCGAACCGTTTCGATGATCTCGAATTGGGACAGCATTGTTTCTGCCGCATCGACTTTGCTTGGGTCACCCTGAATCAACGCGATCATTGATGTTGGAGTCAGATCGACCGTTTTGCCGCCGAAATGTTCGATGACATGTAACGCCTCAGTTCGGTCTTCTTTCTTGGCGATGAATTTGATCAGCGCCAATTCCTTAATTACCGCATCTTCGGGCGTATGCTCGTAGACGTGAATCACATCGATCAGTTTGTCGACCTGTTTATTGATCTGATCCAGACCTTCGGGGTCGCCAGTGATCCCAATCGTCATCCGTGCGTATTCGTCGTCGCGTCCTTCTGAGACAACCAGCGAATCGATGTTGAAAGCGCGGCGAGCAAATACCTGACAGATTCGCATCAGCATGCCCGGCTTGTTTTTGGCAAGGACTGACAAGGTCGAAGAGTTGGCACGCTTGCTACGCGGAACAGGAGTGTCAGTGGTAACAATATTTTTGATCATTGAACTAATCGTGTGTTAAAAGGGGCGCACGGGACGCGTAAGTGACGGAGAAATTGGCCAACCACTTTTTTAAGTGGAACCAATCGGCTTAGCCATCTTTTCTTTAGGTGGCCCGAGGATCATGTCTTCTAGTGCGGCACCTGCTGGAATCATCGGGAAGACGTTATCTGTTTTTACACATTCGGCATGGATCAAGATCGGCCCATCGTTGTATGCGAGCGCTTCCTCGATCTTGCGACTCACATCGGCAGGACGCTTCATGTACACACTCGGGATGTCGTAAGCGGCGGCCAGTTTACAGAAGTCAGGGTTGCCAATCAGATCCACCCCAGAGGTGCGATCTTCATAGAACAGTTCTTGCCATTGACGAACCATGCCCAAGTAATGGTTGTTCAAAACCACAATCTTGATCGGTAGCTTGTGAAGCTGTGCGGTCGATAGTTCGAACGCTGTCATCTGGAAACCACCATCGCCCGAGATCGAAATCACAGTTTTATCTGGGCAACCCAAGGCCGCACCGATCGCAGCGGGGAAACCAAATCCCATCGTGCCTGCGCCGCCGGAAGACAACCAGTGATACGATTCGTCGTTTTTGTAGAACTGAGCGGCCCACATTTGGTGCTGGCCAACATCAGTTGAAACGATCGCTTTGCCTTCGGTTTGCTCGTACAGTTCGTGGATAACTTGCTGCATCTTCAAACCGCCCTGCTTCTTAAAGCCAAGCGGATATTTGGTTTTGTTGCTTTCCATCTTGGCCAACCATTGCTCAGTCGGTAACGCCTTGATGCTTTTGTGAGCGTTTAGCTTCTTAAGAGCCGCAGTAGCATCGCCGACGATTTGAACATCTGGTCGAACCATTTTGTCCATTTCGGCTGAATCGATATCGATGTGAATGATCTTGGCATCCGCACAGAATTTGTCAGCCTGTCCAATGATTCGGTCGTCGAAACGCGAGCCAATATTGATCAACAAATCACATTCAACCATCGCTTTATTGGCGTAGGCCGTTCCGTGCATCCCCAACATGCCAAGCGAGAGTTCATGAGTTTCCGGGAAAACTCCCTTGCCCAACAAGGTTGAAGTAACGGGAGCTTGTAGCGTCGTCGCCAACTTCATGAGCTCTTTGTCAGCGCGAGAGATCATGCAGCCATGGCCCGCAAGAATCACTGGCCGTTGCGACTGAGCGATCATACCGGCAGCAGCGTCAATGTCTTTGTCGGTGAAGACGTTGCATTTGTCTGGTTGATAGCCGGGCAATTCCATTGGAGCGTTCATGTCGCCAGTGAAATCGCCTTGAGAAACATCTTTGGGTACATCGATCAAGACTGGACCGGGACGCCCGGTTGTCGAAATGTGAAACGCTTCGCGCGCGACACGGGGGAGGTCGTTTGATTCCTTCACCAGGTAATTGTGTTTAACGACGGGAATCGTGATTCCAAAGATATCGGCTTCTTGGAAAGCGTCCTTACCCAGCATCCAAGTAACCTGTTGACCGCAGATTACAATCATGGGAACGGAATCCATCATGGCCGTCATGAGGCCAGTGACTGTGTTTCCAGCACCAGGGCCAGAGGTCACCAATACTGCGGCTGGTTTCCCGGTGGCGCGGGCGTAACCATCGGCCATGTGAACGGCTCCCTGTTCGTGACGAACAAGGATGAACTTCATCTTGGTTTTGATGGTTTCTAGGGCGTCGAAAATTGGAATCGCGGCGCCGCCGGAATAACCAAAAATGTACTCGATTCCCAAATCGTCTAGAGTCTTAATTAGGGCTTGAGCCCCATCGTATTTTTGCGTCGCCATACCAAAATCCGCCAAAAGTGAGAAAGTTC
>CAYTPS010000218.1:0-8767 GCA_964439245.1 uncultured Pirellulaceae bacterium
CAAGTCCATTCCATAATAGGTGGTGTCTTGGGCAACGATAATCAACTCACGCACTCCCGAATTGGCTAACTGAGTCGCTTCGGCAAGGACATTTTCCATCGGCTTGGTCGCGTGCTTGCCCCGCATCTTGGGAATGGCACAGAACGTACACAGCCGATCACAGCCCTCGGAAATTTTCAAATAGGCGAAATGTTTGGGAGTAATCTGCAAGCGGTCTTCGTCAGACAACGCGCGAATCGGAGCCGGTTGAAAGATCGTGCGCTGTTCGGCTAGATCACCAACCAAGCGGTCGGCAACATCAATGATCTCATCACGACTAAATACTCCCACCAGCGAATCGATGTCAGGACGATCGATCAGCATTTGCTCCTTCTGACGTTCGGCGAGGCAGCCTGAAACAATTACCCCTTTGGTCTTGCCAGCTTTCTTCAGTTCCAGCATTTCGTCGATCGCCGCAAACGACTCAGCACGGGCTTGTTCGATAAACCCGCAGGTGTTGACGACCACAAAATCGCTTTCTGCAGGATCAGAGATCAGCTGGTAGCCATCGAGTTTCAACAGCCCCATCATGCGCTCGCTATCGACGGTGTTCTTGGGGCAGCCAAGACTCACAAAAGCGTATTTCCCCTTAACGTCTCGGCTCTCGGGGATCTGTTTAAAAGTCGTCGCCACTTCAGGCACCTACAAATAGTCTTCAGGATTGATCGATGATCCGATGTGGCGTCATCGTAAACCAATTAAAATGCTCCTACGAGGGGAAAAAAGTCGCCTTTGGAATGCAGAAGCGAACTTATCGGCCATCCGTGCAGTTTTGCCTACGCGTGACCTGCAGAACCCCTCGATGTTGCCTACTCGAATAACCGAATTCCAGGAACAATCATCACGTCTACTTTTGGTCGCAGTGTCCCAGAATCGGATTGTTTCCGTCGCCGGCGCCCCGTGCAGATGGTCCAGGCCCATCCATAGGAATTGGCTTCAAATTGTCAATTTTATTCAACGTCGCATAGTGCAGTCCGGCGCGATCGACTACAACAAAGTCACTCAGCAAGAATGCTGATCCGATTACGGATGTTGTTCCAGCCGCCGGTTCCAAATTGATTCAATATCGTTCCTTCCTGAATACTGATCCACCACTGTTGGTCGATCTCTGGAATCGCCTTCCGAAAATTAACGGATTGGTTAGGCACACTGACTACACAACGCTGGAACGACATATTTTTGCGAAACCGTACTTCGATCGAGAAGGATTTTGCATTGCCGAACAAGACGGCAAGATCATTGGCTTTGCACATGCAGGATTTTCTCCGCACGAATCGCTGGCGGAGCTGGATCACAAAACTGGCATCGTCAGCCAATTGCGTTTGGACGCCTCGGTTACCGACGGCGACGTTGCCAATAAGCTGTTGAAGATGTCCGTCGACTACTGTCGAAGCAAAGGGGCTGCAATCGTTCATGCGGGATGCGATTTTCCGCACTCGCCGTTTTATCTGGGGCTGTATGGTGGGAGTCGTTTGCCCGGTGTAATCAAACTGGATCAAGAAATCCTGGCGGCATTCAAGCAGTTTGGCTTCATCGAACATGACGAGATAATCATTCTGGAACTGCAGTTGTCCGAACTCACATCGATCATGGGACGGCAACAGATGTCAGTCAGGCGAAACTATTTGATCAACGCGAGCTCAGACCCGATGGAGCAATCGTGGTGGGAAAGCTGCACGCTTGGCGTTGCGGGACGCGAGCGATTCACCGTGATCAACAAGCGTTCCAAAGAAGTATCAGGAACGGTCTCTTACTGGGACATGCAGCCGCTATCAAGTTCTTATGCCGGTAAATCGCGCGGGCTGTATAACCTGTCCGTTGATGAGAACCTTCGTCGAGGAGGAATTGCCACCTATCTGGTCGGTGAATCTTTGAAGCACTTGGCTAAATCAGACGTCACGATGGTCGAGGCGCAGACTCGTTCGTCAGATGCCGCTTCGCAAGCCCTATTTGAAAAGTTAGGCTTCAAGAAAACATCATCCGGTACATTACTGAGACTGGCACTTACGTAACCATACGCCAGCGTAGCCGCAGGTGACTGCAGCTACATTGGCGAATCGCAAAACGCGCGACACGATCATTCGTCAATCGAAATAACAGTTGAACCGTCCGGAAGGACTGTGCCGGGGCCAAAATTACCATCGAGCGCCGGCATCTCTCCGGTGTCTTCGCTCTGCATCAGGTCAGAAAGATCAACTATCTCCTCCCCGACCTCTATCTCGCCGACCTGATCAGAAACCACGGGGACTTCGGAATCCAACACCGAAACCATCGGGTTGACCACAACTAGCGGTTCGGTAGACGGAACCTCGATCGGTTCTGGGTTCACGTTATCGACGACCGGTGTCGGTAAAGTTCCTGTAGCTGGCGCCGTCAAAACGCGCGGACTGCCATAGGCCGGAGCATACCGTGAACTGTACTGGCTGTAGCCATAGGTTGTTCCAAGGTTCATTGCTGGTGCCGGAATGTAATAGGCTCCTGTTGCGTAGCCAGGAATGTATCTTGGCTGGTAACCGTATCCATATCCGATTCCATAGCTGAATTCACTGCCGATGCCGCTGGGCCCGAAACCTCCGACTCCATAACCATAGCGGTTGTAGAGTCCAGCACCTCCTACGCCACCCAAGTAAAGCGAGAAATTTGAAAGGCCGCGATTGAACTGGCCGCTTGAATAACGATATGCGTTTGAGAGGTTTCGGTTTGCACTGGAGTAAGATCGATTGTAGCTATTAAAAGAGCCGCCGCGGTTGATACTGCCACCGCTGGGTCGATAACCGCTGTAGCCGCCACCGCGCGGGCTCTGACCTCTGACGGGGTTTTGATAAGCGCTTCCATTGCTGCGACTGATAGAGCCAGAACTGCAGTAGCCGCCTGCCGGAGAGCGTCCACCACGCATTGCTCCGCCGCTTCCACCTTTTCCGCCACCCTTTCCACCGCGCTGGGCGAAGGTAGAGCTGGTGTCAGCGTGAAGGACAAGTGCTGCAATGGCAAACGCCAGTGCACAGCGACCGAACATTTTGAATTGGAAATTCATTCGTTTCTCACATAGAAGACAAAAAACTGCTTTGGCCAATCAGTGCTTGCCTGATCAACACCGACCGAACAGAGAGTTTCGGCCATACATCATTTTGATGAGCATGCTCTGTGCCGAGATACACTTTTCTTGGCCCGTGTCAGATTCTAAGGCGTTTCTTTGATCTTTTCATCATCGATGTCGTCTTGTTGACAACATGCTGGCATCGAAAAGACAACGGTATCAACGTAGTTTGGTCGTTGAGAAATCGCGGCTTTAGGCTTCGTGCATGACATGGCAAAACAACATTTACCTAAGCTTGCTTCTGCTCATTAATTCGACTTCGACAGAACGTCGTAGCTGGCCATTGCCATTGGTACGAGTCCCATCGTAAAACCCAGCCCCAGCAAGAACCACTTGCCTTGGCCGCTGTAAGGGCCACTGTCAAGTTCGTCGATCCAGACTTTTCCGTTGACGTGCTTAGCAGCAATCGTCTCCCCGCAGGAAATCTTGTCGTAGTGCTCTGATCCGACGTCGCGGTAGAAGCTTTGGGGGCCTTCGAACTGCACCATGTGGGAGTCAGGTGAATCCTTTGATTTTTGAATGTACTTCCTGGCCACGCGATACTCATGTTCGGTGAATTCGCCAGCACGAATCGACGCCATGTCTTTATGGTACTCAATCTCGCAATCGTTAGCCCAATTGAACAAGTAAAATTCCGCTCCCCAAGAAAGCGCGCACATGATCGCGCTGCTGAAGACTGACATTGTTTTCGATTTTGAAGCATGCATGTGAGGTCTCGAAGTGTTCATACGTCGGCTGAAGCGGAGCTTTATTTCTTTCTTTGGAGCCAATGAGGGAGGCGATGTGTTTTTCTTAACCTGTCGTTGGCAAAGATTAACTGCGGGTTGGCCGTTTTAGGGTTGAGCGCTGCTACGTGGTTCGGAGCAGGGGCGATTGTCCAATCGACAAACGTGCGGACCCTCGCTGTTGGCTTTACCCATCAAGTAGGTAGCTTCCCATTTGTCTTGGAGCGGGTGAAATCCGCGCCAATGACTGAAAACAGGTGCTTCTGATCGATTCATCTCCTACGACCTGACCTTTTAAGGCATCACCTCCGCGCCTCGTTCTCTCGATGCGGCGACCCGCAAAGTTGACGGGGCTTACTGTGTACTCTGAAAAAGTTGAATTCACCTTCCAACGTGCGCGAACCGGATCGCCTGCTCATACGTAGCAACTTGAGAGAGCCACGTTTGCCACGGTTATCGTGATCGATACGACCGTGCCCGTCGGTCCACACTCTAACTGGGGAAATATAGGCCGAAGCCCTTGTCAGCGGTGTATTCGATCAGCAAAATTGACTACACTCTCGGCAGGCACCGGACTGTATTTGACAAGCAGTCCGCCCACCAGATATTCAAGAAGAAAACCCGGAGATACGTTCATATGTCCACCGATGCGGCTCCTTCCGATCCTTCCAACGCTCCCGCCGAATCGACCGGGCGACTGGAACAAACCAACCCGGACTACGACCCAAACGTCGTCATCGAGACTCAGAACCTGACCAAGATCTATCGGGATTTCTGGGGACGCCAAAAAGTTCGCGCTCTCAACGCTTTGGACCTTGAGGTTCGCAAGGGCGAGATCTTTGGTTTGTTGGGGCCAAACGGATCGGGAAAGTCGACCACGATCAAGTTATTGCTAGGGCTACTGTTTCCCACTAGCGGGCGCGCGGTTGTTCTGGGTGAGAACGCCACCAACGTCGCGAAAAACGAACGTATTGGTTACCTGCCGGAGGAGTCTTACCTCTATAAATTTCTCAACGCCGAAGAGACACTTGACTTTTACGGTCGTCTGTTTGACATGCCGGCTAAGGTCCGCCGTGAACGTGTTCAGGAACTGATTGAGCAAGTTGGACTTGGTAAAGCCAAACGCCGACAATTAAAAGAGTACTCCAAGGGAATGACTCGCCGAATTGGACTTGCTCAAGCACTGATTAATGATCCCGAATTGATTTTGCTGGACGAGCCGACTTCCGGACTTGACCCGCTGGGAACGCGTGAGATGAAGGACATGATCCTGAAGCTGCGTGATCAGGGGAAAACAATCGTCATGTGCAGCCACCTGTTGGCCGATGTCCAAGACGTTTGTGACCGAGTAGCAATCCTGTTCCAAGGTGACTTAAAAGAAATGGGACGCGTCGACAGCCTACTGAAAGTTTCAGGCGAGACCCAGATCCGAGCTCAGAACCTTCCCGAAAGTGCTCATGCCGAGATTCGCAAAATCATCGAGCAACATGGCGGGACTAATGTAGCGGTCGAAAATCCAACGACGACGCTAGAGGAACTATTCCTTGGTATCGTGCGTGATAGCGAGGCACGTCCCGGCATGCGATCGGCTCCGGCTGACAAATCCAGCTAAGAGTATTCCATCAGTATCGCACGGTAAGAAGTCGTTTCGCGTTTCTGTTTTCCTCACATCTCCCAAACATTTTGGTCGCACGGCAAGACGCCGTTCATTTGGCACCACATAACTGATTATGGTTAGAGAAGAATTTCCACAATTCCTAGAATGGTTTGGGCCGGGAATACTCCTGTTTCTAGGAGTGTTGCTCGTAGGAACCATCCTCGGCCTGTTTGTCGGCTATCTCGTATCTGCCTTTCGGCACGGCCCATTCGAGGCATTTTACGTCGTGTCGCAGGTGCTGGCCGAAGCAGTCCCTGATTTTCTCAAGACGTCGCCGCGTCGCGTAATGGCGATGGCCGGTTTGGCGGTCAAGGAAGCAATGCGCCGGCGGGTAGTGTTGGTGACGTTTGTGATTTTTGCGCTGGCCATTCTGTTCGGTGGCTGGTTTATGGACAACGGTAGCGAGAAGCCAGAACAGATCTATATTAACTTCGTGTTTTGGGGCACACAGATGCTGGTGCTTTTGATGGGACTGTTGATCAGTGCCTTCAGCCTTCCAGAAGACATTAAGAACAAAACCATTTATACAGTGGTCACCAAACCCGTTCGCAGTACGGAAATTGTGTTGGGGCGTATTCTAGGATTCGGCTTTTTAGGTACCGTCTTGTTAATGCTGATGGGCGTTATCAGCTTCTTCTTTATCTGGCGGAACCTAGATCACCAACACATGATCGAGGGCCCTACTCAAACGGTGGCTGAATTCGTTGAGGTTGATGCCAACAACAAATCGGCGTTATCCGGCAAACGAGTCTCCGCGAATGCGATTTCGGAGGCAATCACTACCGAGAACAACGGACACTCCCACAGACTGGAAATCTTTGCCGACATCAGAGACGCCGATGCTGCTCCACCGCAGACCTCCGACGTGGTAGATACGATCAAGGGTGATGACGGAAAGATCACCTACCATCGCGCGCGATGTATGCCTGTTGGAGGCCACACCCATAAAGTCACCGTCAGCGGCACCGGTGATTCGGCAACAATAACTCTCGGCCCAGCCATCGGATACTTTAGAGCACGCCAACCGATCTACTGCGAGAGCCTGATGTTCTACGATCGGACCGGTGTCAAATCGGAAAAGGGTACCAACGTCGGGAAAGAGTGGGGCCGTCGGGGCTTCATCGATGGTGGTAGCCAGGGCATTCGATCAACTCTTTCTAGGGCCGAATTCAGTTTCGCAAACTTTACGCCAAGTCGCTTGCCTGACGCGGAGTTCGCACCTTTGGAGGTAAATCTTGGAGTTTATCGGTCGACCAAGGGTAACATTGAGGCACGCGTTATCGGCGGCCTGCAATTTGAGAGCGTTCCAGAAAATCCTGATGTCGACAATCGCTACATCTCGGAGATCGTTGAATTCGAGACCGCTGAATACACTGTGCAAACTCTGCCAATCCCCAAGAAACTTGTCGGTCGGATCGTGGCGCCTGATGGTTCACTGGTTGAAGAAGGCGAATATGATCTGTTTTCAGAATTCGCCGGCAGCAATGGCAAGCTCAATCTTTCGCTCTATTGCCGAGACATCAATCAGTATCTTGGTTGTGCCCGAGCTGACGTTTACTTTCGCGGAAAAGACCAACCGTTCTGGTGGAACTTCTTCAAGGGATATGTTGGCATCTGGTGCCAGATGATGATCATCATCGCCATGGGAGTTGCGTTAAGTACGTTCCTCAGCACGCCGCTGGTGATGCTGGGAGTCATCGCGATCATGATCGTGGGCTTCAACACATCCTTCATTCAGAATTTGGCCAAGGTCGACGAACAAGGCAACCTTATCAATGAATATGGCGGTGGGCCAATATCGTCTTTCGTCCGGATTCTTACCCAGCAAAATGTGATGCAGGACTTGGAAACCGGAGTATTTAACACACTGATTGAGAAGGCTGATTATTTGGCAATCAACTCGATGCTTTTGCTGACGTACCTTGCGCCTGACTTCCGTCAGCTTAACTTCTCAAACTATCTGGTTTACGGTTTCGCAGTGGACGACCAGCAAATGCTGATCGCAGTCGCCGTAACCATCGCGTTTCTACTGGGGCTGGTCCTGTGTGGTTATTTCTGTCTTAAGACGCGGGAGATTGCCAAGTGAGTAATTCTTTTGTTCGGAAGGTCATTTATATCGTTGTCATTGCGGTTCTGCTGATTCCGTTGTCGATGATTACTCGGCCGTCAGTTAAGAACCAAAACGAGGGCGGTGTTCTGGCAAGACTGCGGGTTAAGCACAACCTCTCCCAAGCCGAACTTTCCGAGATTGATCCGGCGAGTGAGACGATGAAGCTTGCGTCGCTTGGTTTGCGAGGCGTTGCGGTGAACATGCTGTGGATGCAGGCGGTTGAGCATAAGAAGCGAGAGGAGTATGACAAACTGGCCTCCAACCTTAAAGCGCTTACCAAGCTACAACCCAACTTTGTGAAAGTCTGGGAGTATCAGGCTCACAACCTCGCGTACAACGTTTCGATGGAGTTCGACGATTACGAGTACCGGCGTGAATGGGTTAACAAGGGACTTCTGTTCATGAAACAGGGGGTCAAACACAACCGCAAGGATCACCGCATCACCGATATGCTGGGATTCATGACGGGAAACAAGTACGGCAAGTCCGACGAGAAACTCTCATTTCGCCGTTTGTTTAAGGATGACACCAAATTCCATTTGGCCATGTCGGACATGATCGATCCTGAATCTTACGATGTCGATGTGTTTGGCCCAGATAGCTGGTTGATGGCGCGGCAGTGGTACAAGCTATCGAATAACCTTGTCGACATTGGCGCCCAAATGTACAAGAACGACGTCATGTTCTTCCAGTTGATGCCCGCCCAAACACGCAACCGGGGACTGTCACTTCAAACCGAGCATAAAACGGACGACGTGATTCAAGACGTTTGGATCCGGGCCGACAAACAGTGGAAAGATTTTGGTTCACGAGAGATCCGGAACTCATTCGGTCGACCGTTTCAGTTAAACGCGGGAAAACTTAAGGCAGAGAAGATCACTCGACTTCGAGAAGACTTGGACATCCTCGTACCGGGCAAGCGTGACGAGTTGATCGATGAGATAACAGCGGATCTCACAATGACCGCCGATCAAAAAATACTGCTGGACATGCCTGCCGATCAGCGAACCGAGTCCCAACAGCGTGAAGCTGACGAGATGCTGGCGCAACTGCAGAAGCAAGACCGCGACATAGACCTGAAGATTGCTCAAGCGGCATCTGAAGAGAACAAACTTCCGGCGATGCGCATCGCCAAACAG
>CAYTPS010000219.1:0-1612 GCA_964439245.1 uncultured Pirellulaceae bacterium
AACTGCACGCAACCTCGGCTGGGAGACGTTGCGTCTCGATGGCCAGCGACTTCCCGATTGGTTTGACCCACCCGATGACCAAATCGCAATGTTCTACACCGCCCCTCACGCATTCGACGTTGCTTCGCAACTGGATCGCTCTCTCACAGGCTGTCCACCGGACTGGACGATCACGCTTCCACCGCCCCTCCTTTCCCGCGAGATTGTTCAAACAACGCTTTCCAACGCGTTAACGATTACAGAACCGCGTTTCGTGAAACATTCAGTGAGCAAGGCGTTTCCGGCTGCCGTCTACACCTCGAAATCGCTTTCTGACGCGACCGAGAAAATTCAACCATCATCCCTCGTCCACGTTGGCGAACCGGTTTCCTTTGACGTTGAATATCGCTGCTTCGTATTCGATCGCCAGATCGCGGCGATCTGCCCCTACCTCCGCCACGGAAACGCAATCGCCGATCACGCGGACACCCTTGGTGCCACCGGTCAGGAACTGGCTGCGGCAACCGCTTTCGCTCAATCAGTCTTGGATTGCGATGACGTTGATTGCCCACCCGCCTTTGTACTCGACGTTGGTCTGATCTCCGATCGTGACTGGGCGGTCGTTGAATTCAATGAATGCTGGGCTTCCGGCATATACTCTTGTGATCCAGAACGTGTATTGGAGACGCTCGTTCGTGCTTGTATCCCGTCAGATTCGATAAAACCCGATTGGGATTTTCGGCAGCACTATTTCAGAGCCTGCCCGTAGCGCTCAGTAGCACAACATGGTTTCTAGGCTCGGCCTTCGCACTTTGGCAACCGGCCATGACCTTGGTACAATCTGTCAGATTTCAGGCATCGTTCGCCTCGTTCAGGGCAGTGTCGTAAAAATTTTCCGTTAGCGGACCCTAGATCAATGATGTTCGCACCACTGTTGGCGATGGTCGATATGCGTGGCAACCTAATCGCCTCTGCAATCCTGCTCGTCGTCGGTGTCGTGGTGTTCCGACTCGTCCGGCCACCCGTCGCTGCATCAACTTCACGCCGGTGGTTGCCTATTGTCGCCTTTGTTTCTGGCCCTGCAGTCGCATTCCTCCGGACAATCGCGGATGTGCTGTGGATTCAACCCGGTACATACCTCAACGGTACATACCTCAACTTTGCCGAATATCTCGAAACGCTGGTTCCCGTACTCGTCATCGGCGTGATCGGGGCATTCGCTTTCTGGGTTGGAGACCACCTCTCTCGGCAACGGGTCCGCTAACATGGTTTTTACGCAAGTTCCTGACTTCGGCACAACTTGGCTCTTTGGCAACGATCGCTGGCCTTGGTACAATTTCCTGCAGTTCAGGCATCTCTCGCTTCGTTGAGGGCGTTGTTGTAAAAATCTTCCCATTGTGACTGACCTAAACCCAGATTGAGGATTCGATGTCACGTCCCGTTATCAAACAACAGATGTTGTTTCGCGTTCCAGTAGAACGAGTTTTTGAGGCGTTCGCCAATCCCCAACTGACCACGAAATTCTGGTTCACACATAGTGACACACCGCTGCAAGTTGATCGTATCATCACTTGGCAATGGCAAATGTATGGCTGTTCAACCGAGGTGCACGTCTTAGAAATTTCGCCTAACG
>CAYTPS010000219.1:1622-7376 GCA_964439245.1 uncultured Pirellulaceae bacterium
CAAGAATGACAATTTCAGCTGCGGCGATGATTCAGTCATCGCCGAGGCTATTGACTCTATGGGTGGATTCTCGCTCGTACTCGCAAACGCCAAGGCCTTCCTCGAGCACGATATCGATTTGAGACTGATCCACGATCATGCTCCTGACGCACACGTTTCGCAGTGACCGATATGGCGAGACAAACCTACGGCGAGTAGCTCGTTGGCGACATGCCATGCCGCCGGTACGCTTCCATTGTCCATGCATCGTTCACTTCGTTTAGAGCGATGGCATAAAAACGTTCCGTCAGACGACCTCAAAGTTTGGTGATATTGCGATCACATGGAATTACCCGAAGTATCTCTACAGCTTCCTCGTGCTTCCGGTGGAAAATCACGTAACGGCCAACCACGTTGCACCGGATGTTGTGGCCCAACCTAGGTCTCAACTCACCCATGTCTGGATGCAAAGCGATCAACTGACACTTGCCTTCGATCTTCTCGACCCATGAAACCGCTACGCTCGGCTTGTCAGGCGAGATGTAGCGTGAATGCCTATCAAGTCTTCTTGAGCGGCAATAGTGTATAGCGGCTTCTTCATCCGCCTGTTGCTTTTGCTGCCATAGTTTTCAGTTGTGCAAACACTGTATCGTGGTCGTGCAATTCGCCTTTGTCGGCTTGGTTAATGCCAACTTGGACGGCTTCTCTTAGCTTTTCATTAGACACCAACAATCGTATTCCTTCGGCCACGGCCTCTTGGACCGAATTGAATCTGCCATTAGCGACCATCGCCTCAATGGCGGACTGCTGATCTTGGGGTAACTGGATGTCCATTTTGCTTACTCGAATGGAGATCAAACGCGACGCAACGGTCGTCGAACACGGTTTTTTACGCTAGGTCCCGTCGGGCACACCTACGTTGTGGTGCAGGCCTCAATGCCATCATATAATAAAGTCCAGTTCACGCCACCTTCGCTGCGGTTGCGACCGTGGCATAAAAAAGTCCCGTAATCCGGATGCAGATGAAGACACTCGTCGCGATTACCCTGGCGATTTGCGCATTAACGATTGGTTGCATAATGTCCGTTGACAATGCCGACCTTTCTGCCCACGATCCTTGGGTTGTTCGTACATTCAGCGACAGTCCGGAACTTTGGGATTCGCTCAAACGGGAGATTTCTGCTCCGGTCGGTTCCTTCAGATTCCTCGCCAACGTCAAATTCGTTGACGAACCCCGGTTCTACGGGCTATCCGGTATCGAACTCGTACATGCGCTGCCGGAAAACTATCCTAGTGGTTTTGTGTTTGTTGCTGCTGGCGAATCATCGCCCGCCAACGAGGATATCGTCACACTTCACTACTTTTACCCTGACTCTGACGACGCGACCGATTACGAACGCCCGCCATCGGCTGTTCCTGATGCCGACTTGCAATCGGTTCATCACCTTCCTCATGTCGTCCAAGAACTCGAAAACAATCTGACGATTGCCAATATTGACATGGAAGACGTTCACAATCGCCTGCCGGAAGATGGAATCTATCGCGGCCTTGACCCATAACTGTTAAGAAGCTGGATCAGCGCGAACCTCATTTTCCCGCCCGTGTCAGTTCTGAATTCCATAACTAATCAAGTAAGAAACGGCATCCGAAATGTCACTTAAACAACACGCGCAAGAAGTTCTGGAACTCATTGAACGCGGAACCTACACCGCTGACGGTTCGGTGGTATCCATCGAATCCGAGATCAAATCATCACTTGATGGCTCACGCCTCTATTCTCCTGACGAACTGGCGACCCTACGAGAACGACTTCCCGTTGGCGACACGCCGGCAATCGACGTCGTTAACGGAACGACTCAAACTGTCGCCTGAACCATGTCGAATTCAGGACCTCTGGCACTACTAAATTTTGCGTCCGCGCGAAACCCCGGTGGAGGCTTCCTGAACGGTGCAAAGGCCCAAGAGGAAGACTTGTGCAGGTGTTCGGCGTTGTATGCGACTCTAGTTCAACATCAAGCATATTACGATGCAAACCGAAACCAATCATCATTGCTATATACGGACTACGCCATTTTTAGTCCTGCCGTTCCTTTCTTCAAAACTCGTGGAACTGGCGAATACCTTGACAAACCGTTTGTTGCGTCGGTAATAACGGCCCCAGCACCGAATACAAAACCCTTTCTTGCCAAATCTGGCGACCCCGAACTGCTTCGGCAATGTTTTGAGCGACGCTGGAAAAATGTATTGGCAATTGCCGTGGATATTGGGACTCCTTGCGTTCTACTCGGCGCTTGGGGATGCGGTGCATTCGGCGGCGATCCTGTTGTTGCCTCGCAAACTGCCAAGAATGCAATAGATGAATTTGGTCCTGCCTTTGAACGCGTGGTTTTTGCAATTCCTGGCAAGGGCAAGCAGAGTAAACTTAACCTAGATACCTTTGCGGAGACTCTTGGGGCAACGCTGTAGTGGCACACTTTGCCTCTTAGGAAACGAGCGCGGGCCTTGGTAATTTCTGTTATTTGGGATCATTCACTTCGATCAAGGTTGTGTCAAAAACCTTACGTAGTCGCCGGTCAAGGAACAATGAACTCGACAGCCCATAAAGGCGTCAGGTCTTCGGCACAACAAAGTTTGTTGTCCAAGCCTCGCTGATTCCAAATCGCAGCGGGCCCCGGAAATGAAGGTTGTGGCATTGGGACGAAGATGGCCTCGGCGCTCGTTCAGATTGCGAATGCCGAGTCGCCCGAGATTCTAATTACCGCGCAAACCTTGGTCGAACGAAACGCGTCTCATCGCATACTCGAAAAAATTGGTTTCGTGGCACAATCAACGCTTGAACACCCAGAAGATGGAACAGTTTTGCTTTGGCGTCGTGACATCTAACGTGGTTCTTATGCTATGTTTTTGGGCAAACCTTCACTCTCTGACAACGAGCCTTGGCCTCAGTAAAGTACTTTGTAGTTTGGCATTGATCGGATCGTTCGCAGCAGTGTCAAAACAACCTTCCGTTGACGGTCAGTCGATCTTTTTTGGAAAGCAGTCAAACTAGATATTTTGGAGAGCATTATGTTTATCTTTGCAAGTGCGGGCGATTTGGTTGGCCCTTTGATCGGCCTGACCGGATGTTTGATGGCGCTATCAGCAATACTCACGGCTTTATCCGCGCATAAAAAATCGACGAGCTGAAAAAACGGCTGGACTCAGCTGGCTCCTCCGACACTTAGGCTTCGGCATACCCATGGATCCTTGGACAGGTCCGGGTATAAATTCACTTCATTTAGACGTCGCACGCCTATTTCAGGGCGGCGCCGTATAGATCTTTCTCTATTCGTCATTCAAATGGAGTCGCGATGAATACACTCCGATTCTTCTTGCTTGTCTCGACTGTTCTGATCTATGTCATGACATTGCTCGCATGGTCATCGCAGGGGATTAATTGGCCAGCGGTCGCGATAAGCGATTTGATGGCGCTAAATTGGCGTTCTCAGTTTGACACCGATTTTTTGGTTTACCTTTTCCTCGGTGCGACATGGATAACATGGAGGGATGGCTTCACGCTGAAGGGCCATGTGTTTGCGTTTCTGAGCGTGTTCCTTGGCGGCATGTTCAGTTTCCCGTACCTACTTCTCGCTACCTATCAAGCCAATGGTGATCCCAAAATTTTGCTGCTTGGAGTTCACGCCAATCCGGAACGCAACGATGCATAGGGGGGGCAGCTCTCCCCAACGCTGCCAAGGCGTATAACCTTGGACGAATCTTCACTGAAATTCATGCCAATCCAAAGCGCGACGGTCCGAAAAACGCCTTTTCTGATTGGTGATAAGTTGTTCACACGATTTAGCGCAAATTAGAGTCAATTAGTGGTTCTTCATCCTCGGTAGTGCTATCCTTGAAGTCACTACGTGGCATAGGCTTCCAGCCTGTGAAGAGTACCGATCAAAGACTGAAGGACTGTGCCACAACAACTCTATATGCCCGGAATCGGTTCCCCCATTTCCAATCTAAGCCTCTTTCTCAGGCGGGTAGACGACCAGCTGTAATCTTCGGCATTATCCACCAAGCCAGCGACGACAGGATTCTGCTCGACATAGCTGATAATTCTCACCAATTCTTCTTCGTTGCGAGCGAAATGATCGTAAGTCTCATTCTGCCAGAATGGCCCCGAACGATTTAGCAGCTGATTACAACGAGTTCCAGTAAAGCTCTGAATACTGTGCGAAATGACTTCGCGGGGTGTACGCTGTTTGTTCTTACCAGCCGGTTTTGCATTTGCTGTCATTGCAAGTTCAGTGCCCCATTCTTCCAAAGGAAGAAACACCCAATGGTGATGGCTTGGCATTACCACAAAAGCAAACAATTGGTATCGCTGATCGGCAAAATGCAAAAAGGCGTTCTGGACAACTTCGGCAAGCCTTTCATCACTCAGATAGTTTGCGGACGGTTCTCCATCCAGGATTGAATCGACCAATTTGAAAACCAATTTATCTTGAATTCTTTTCCATTGAAGATCGTCGTATTTTTCCGGTTTGACTCTTTGAGCTAGAACTTCTCGGTAGGTTTTGATTCGCTTCAGTCCAGCCGCATTAATACCGCCATGCAGACAAGCTGTGATGAAATACGGTTTACCGTCGACGTCAACATGCGGCAGATTTCTGCGTCTGACGATGGCGTTATTGGTCATGACAATGTCTCTGGTTTGAAGTGGCGTCCATTAGCCACAGAGTTTACCATTTTCTAGCAGTGGGATAGACTTCCAGCGCTTCCAGCCTGTGTTGCATGGTATTCACAGGCTAGAAGCCTATGCCACGATTTCCTGGTAAACTGGATCCAATGAACAAATCAACTATTTGCATTTTTATCTGCCTGTGCTTTTTCTTATCGACAATTTGCAAAGCACAGAGTCAATCCTTGCCGCGCAGTACACCCGAATCCCAGGGCGTCTCTTCGCAAGAAATTATCGACTTTATCGAAAGTGCCGACAAGCAAATTGAATCGATGCACAGCTTTATGCTGGTCCGCGGCGGCAACGTCATCGCTGAAGCATGGTGGAAACCGGAAACGGCTGACAAGCCTCATATTCTCTGGTCCTTGAGCAAAAGTTTCACGTCAACCGCTGTCGGCTTGGCTGTCGAAGAAAGCAGGTTATCGATTGATGATCCTGTTTTAAAATTCTTTCCTGAAGATGCACCGAAAAACCCGTCCGAAAACTTGAAAGCCATGACGATCAAAAACTTGTTGACCATGTCAGCTGGACACAATAAAGAAGCTGCCATTCGCGACAAATCCAATTGGATCAAAACGTTCTTGGCTCATCCGGTTCCTCACAAACCAGGCACTCATTTTCAATACAACACTCCCGCCACTTTTATGCAATCAGCCATCGTTCAAAAAGTTACCGGCAAGAAAGTTCTGGATTACCTGCAACCGCGATTGTTCGATCCGCTGGGAATTGAAAAACCAAAATGGGATGAGAATCCACAGGGCATTTCCATCGGCGGGTACGGCTTGTATTTGAAAACGGAAGACATCGCCAAATTCGGACAACTGTATCTGCAAAATGGCAAATGGAATGGCAAGCAAATCGTACCCTCGGCCTGGATCAAGAAAGCGACCGCCAAGCAAGTGCCCAATGGCAGCAACCCTGACAGCGACTGGAATCAGGGATACGGATTTCAGTTTTGGCGTTGTCGCCATAATATTTATCGAGGTGATGGCCGCGACGGACAATTCTGTATCGTTATGCCAGATCAAAATGCGGTGATTGCCATCACGGCA
>CAYTPS010000219.1:7386-8748 GCA_964439245.1 uncultured Pirellulaceae bacterium
AGACAAACCACTGCCAGAGAATCCCAAGGGTTTCGCAAAGTTAAAAGCGATTACCCAGGACCTAAAAGCGACCAAGTAGTGTAAGTGTCTTCACTGAAATTCATGCCAAATCATAGCGCGACGTTTCGAAAAACACCGGTTCTGGTCGGCGACAAGTTGTTCAGACGATTTGCGCAAATTAGAGTCAATTAGTGGTTCTTCATCCTCGGTAGTACTGACCTTGATATAATTTCCCTTAGTTCAGACATCGTTCTCTTCGTTCAAGTCGGTGTGATAAGAACTTTATGTTAGGCGATCTCGATGAATGTAGGCTTGACGCGTGACTCACTCGCTGAACTGCTTAATGAACGCGGGGTTAATCCCAGTGCGTACTGTCTCACTGGTGGACTGCCCAACGAGTCTTATTGCATCGACCGCGACGGTTCAGACTGGGTCGTTTACTATTGTGAGAAAGGACTGAGATCTGGTATTGAACGTTTCGAAAATGAATCGGACGCATGTTCTCGACTGGTCACGATACTTATGTCGGACAATACAACACAGCAGTGACTGGCGACAACCCTCAACCGCCTAGTAAAATCAATGACGGTGTCTCAGATTCAATCCGTTGGGGGGAACTTTAGAAACCTTCCTTGAGCCAACAAGAACGACGCCAACTCCAATTCAACAACTTTGACGATGTTATTGACGACATAAAGGCACTGGCGTCGGGCAATGTTCGGACCGTCGGCAATCACAGCTTTGCCGCTATCGTTCGCCATCTGGCAATTACCAATGAAATGGTGACAGGGAAAGTTACCGCGCCCAAGCTGCCATGGTTTATGCGATTGGTAATGCCGTTTTTGAGAAACTCGATTTTGAACGGCCCGGTCAAACCAGGTTTCAAGTTGCCAAGCGAAGCTATGCAAAATTTCTTCTGGCCTGACGAAGATATTAGCGTGTCCAAAGCGATCGATCGATTCGAATCATCCGTGCAATACTATCACAAACATGGACCGCTTCCCGTGCATCCCGTGTTTGGCAAAGCAACTAAGGAACAAGCCGATGGCATTACTCTGCGGCATGCGGCGATGCATCTAAGTCACGTTCATCCACACGATTGAATTCGCGTGAACCCGCATCGCGATGATGCAGTGGTCGTGATCACGGCAAACACCAACGATTGGTGAGTGCAATCGAATCCGGTTGGGGTAAATTCTTCACCTATCGCACAATCTCGAAATCCGCGACAACCATCCGGTGATCTGAATTAGCGGTCTTTAATGATCGCGAGCTTAAACTTAACAATCGACTGGACGACCAAATCTGATCCACCCGAAACAGTGGAAACTCATTTGTTCCCGTTGAGCCCCAGCCGCGACC
>CAYTPS010000220.1:0-2376 GCA_964439245.1 uncultured Pirellulaceae bacterium
GGCTCAACAAGCGGGCCGCATTTTGTTCGTACGTGGGGCCGATCGAAGTGGCGGTGCGACTGAGGGCAGCGGAGTGGCTGATCCGTTCAATATACGGGGCTATACTGAACAGCTGGCCGACATTCGGGATCCCGCTGGCGCGGTCTTCAACAACAATCCGACCGGCAATGCCAATCACAGTTGGTTTGAACTAGCGAGCTTGCTGACTGCTAACGGCTATGGCGTTGAGCAAACGACGGAATCTGTCGAAGCTTCGGCGGCGGCAACAGGTCCGACCCAAGGTGTTGGAGTTACTTTTGGTGTCGGTTTTCAGTCTGCAACGTTTGCCGACTTGAACTCCAACAGTGGCGTAACTATTTCGCGCACGCTCGCCGATTATGACGTCGTCGTCTTTGGTTCCAACAATGCCCTTTATTTTCCAAGCCAAATCGATGCTGTTGATGCATATATCAGAGGCGGCGGCGGTGCTGTCTTTATTAGCGACGCTAACTTTGGAAGCGTCCGAGGCGATGCTCAGCGATCTGATCAGCAATTCCTTGATCGTTTCGGAATCCTAGTAAACGAAGACAGGGGTACTTATCGGCTGGATCGAAGTGATGGTTCGGGTAGTTTTTCCGAGTTTCGTGATCCCAACAGTGCGGTCCTTGCTGGCGTCGATGATTTCGATGGAGAAGGAGTTTCCCCCTTCACGTTGCCCGCCGATCTCAACACATTGCCGGCGGATGTAACGGCACAGATTATCGCCGGCGTGCCTGCGGGACAAACCATCCGAGGCCCCGGAAACAATACACGCCCCGCCACTACCTCTGACGCATCACTCGTGGCTTTAGAGGTTGGCAATGGTCGCGTCATCGGGCACTTTGACCGCAACACGTTCTTTAACCTCAATGGAGCGGGTACGAACATCAACCGATTCGACAACTCACAACTAGCGTTGAACATTTTCGAGTTCGTTAGTTCCAGTGCAATATTGTTGGGAGATGTCAATCTGGACGGTGTCGTGGATTTTTCCGATATCCCCGCATTCATCGCCGTTCTGCAGGCCGGTGGTTTTCAAGCCGAAGCCGATATTAACCAAGACGGACTCGTTAGCTTTGCTGATATCACGCCGTTCATCGCAATTCTGATCGGAACATAGGCCGATTGTAGAGAGGATTCATGACAGAAACAAATGACGACTGGCAGCAACTCGATCCAGCCAGCGTTACTGCCAACCGGATTGTAAACTGCATCGGCGTTGGAATCGTGCTCTTGGTCTCTTTGATCGGTGCCTCGGTTGCCTTCTTTAACGAGATACCGGCGCCTTGGTACTGGTTGATTCCGGTTGTCTTGGTGGTCGCTAACCTGTTTCTTCTGTGGTTGGCAATTTACTGGCCCGCAGTCGAGCACCGGCATGTGAGATGGTCGGCAGGACCGAAGGGCGTTGAAATCAAAAGAGGCGTGTTTTGGAAGCACCAGATCGCAATACCCTGGGCTCGAGTTCAACACGCCGATGTGTCGCAGGGCCCGTTGGCGAGACAGTTCTCCATTGGGAACCTGACGATCCATACCGCTGGGACGAAACATGCGTCTATCGACATTGAGGGCCTCAACCATGCGGTGGCCATCGAGCTGAGAGATGAAGTGATTCGCCAACGAAAGGCCGGCGATGTCGTCTGATCTTCCGCCAGAGGATATTGCCGACGACGAAGTGGTAGAAGCGGAAGTTGTTGAAACGCAAACGGGTGACGTTTTTGAACCTGCAAAAAATCCCTACGCCTCGCAGGAAACTCCGCCCCTGCCGGAGTCAGAAGATCGGTATCTGCATCCGCTGTCTGTGATTTTTTCTTTAACGGATTTGATCAAGCAAAATCTTATCGCGGCGATGCTGGGAGTCTTTGGCGCGGCGAAGGGGGATCTGGTTTACGTTGGGATCGCCCTACTTTTCTTCGTGCCGACTTTTGTCTTTGCCTTGATTCGCTATTTTACTGTTCGCTACAGAATTTCCGATGGCGAGCTTGTTGTTCAAGAGGGATTGATTTTCCGGCGCGTACGTACCGTGCCCGTTGAACGCATTCAGAATATCGACATGGTGCAAGGAATACTGCACCGCATGCTAAATCTTGCTGAGGTACGTGTCGAAACGGCCAGCGGTACAAAGCCAGAAGCCGTCTTGAAGGTGTTGTCTCTCGATGAAATGGAGCGCCTGCGCGAAGGCGTAAAGATCCATCAACGAGGCTCGCGTGTTACTGCGTCGCCTACGGCCCTTGACCGTGCTTTACCCGCCAACGATGCGAGTGCGCTAGGAGATGCGTCTGCGAGCATGTCACCTGCCCGTTCATTGTTGAAGATACCCGTTTCTTGGTTGGCCAAAGCGGGTTTCGCGAGCAACCGTGG
>CAYTPS010000220.1:2394-7978 GCA_964439245.1 uncultured Pirellulaceae bacterium
TTTATACTAGTTGGCCTGATGATGGGATTCTACTTTCAATTCGCTCAAGGGAATCCGGGGGACATTGATGCGGGTGACTTCGTCGATTGGAAGTTCATCCCAGAAGATATTGGTCTGTTTGGACAGGCTGGCTTAATCGCGGGAGGACTGTTCGTTGCGTTGTTGCTTCTGCGACTTCTGGGAATCGGGTGGTATATTCTGCGATTCTTCGGATATGAGCTTCGGTTGGTGGGAGATGATTTTAAGATCTCTTGTGGTCTGTTGACCAAGGTGTCGGCGACTATACCTCGGAAACGCATTCAATTCATCAGTGTCCACCGCGGTTTGATTATGCGTTGGATGAAACTTGCATCGATCAGAATAGAAACGGCTGGTGGAGCAGCTGACAACAGCGAAAACGCCACAACGACCGTTTCTCGACGCTGGTTTATTCCAGTGCTTCCCGAGTCTTTGGTCGACGAGATCATCGCTGAGATTCGATCTGGTATCGATCTGGACACCGATGGTTACGACTGGATACCGCTGGCGAAACGAGCGAAATCACGATTCATCCGAATCGCTTGTGTGATGTCTTGCGTTTTGGTCGCGGCGGTATATCTGACATTCGGATGGAAGTGGGCAAGCGCTGCTTTGCTTGCGTTTCCCGTTCTTGTTCTTTATGCGATCCGAAAAAGCCAGTCGGTAAAATATGCGAGGACTGACTTCGGTGTGGTCTACAGAAGCGGCGTTCTTGCGAAGAAGACAAGTTTCTCCTTCTTTGAAAAGATCCAAGCAGCGTCTTGGCGTCAGACTCCCTTTGATCGACGCTGGCAAATGGCGACTCTTTCAGTAGACACTGCCGCTGCTGGCCCTGCTGAGCATGTGATCGATATCAAGTATCTAGATCAGAAGATTGCGAAAGACGAATATAAGCAGATCGTGGCGCTGGCCGCCGAAAAATGATGCGTGTTAGCCTTCCGGATACTCGACCGGGATCTTTTCTCGAATTTTCTCAAGATACTTTTTAAATTCTTTGTCGCGCCGCTCATTGACGATCTTCTTTTTGATTTCACTTTGCGCTTCTTCAAATGGCGTATGGTATTCATCGACGCGTTCGATGACGCGGACGATAAGGAAAGAATTCTTCGTTTCAATGATCTCGCTTAACCTTCCCTGGGGAAGGGTGAAGATTGCCTCGTCGACTTTCTTTGATACTAGAGAGCCTCTATTGGTCCAGTCGTGTTGCCCGCCTTTGGACGCCTTGAAACCATGCGATTCCTTTTTGGCGATCGCCTGGAAGTTTCCGCCGTGGACGAGTCGTTGGTAGATGTCATCGATCTTGTCTTTGGCGGCAAACCGGCCACCGGCTTTTGAAAACTTTACCTCAATTTTTTCCCAGCGGCATTTAGCCGTATGGGCGTACGAGTCATAGTTGGCGCGATAGTGTTCGAGCAGTTGGTGATGCGTGACGTCTTCGTTTACTTTGACTTGCTCCCCCAATAGGTAGCGACCAACCTGATCTTTTGCCCACGAGCGTCGCATCTGGCGAATTGACGATCCTTGAGCTCTCAAGTTTGCATCGAATTGGGCGGTAGACGTGATGCCGCTGCGTTTCATCATGTCGGGCAATGCTTGCTCGTTGAACGTTGTCTCGGCTTGAGAAATTACGTCCTCGATGTCTGCTCCCTCGGGTAGCGTGCTGGTGGTTGAAAGGAACAACATTTTCTGGTCGACGTATTTTGGCAACAAGCGTTTGATTAACTTGCCACGCTGGAGCTCTTTGGCTTCCGGAGGTGCTCCCTTCATGTGTTTTTCAATCAGTTGGTTCACCTCAAATAGTATGTCACCAACGAAGATGGGTTCACCGCCGACAATCGCAACAACACGACTTGGCTCAAAAGACTCCCCGGGAACGCCGTAGGAGATTACATCACCCTGAGAATCGCCATGGAGGACCGTGCCCGGCAATGTAGTCGATTGGTATGATTCGAAAACGGTGCGACCGTCGGCCACGCGATGACCTAGCCCCATCTGTTGCGGTTGGGAGTTGGGCTGAAAATCGGAGGGAGCAGCAATACGTTGTTGGATACGATTTTGCAACTTCTTGATGTTTTTGCCCGGAACAAACGAACTGGTGATGGGACCTTGATAGGTCGCTTGTTGGACCGAAGATTTGAATTCGGAGTTCCAGTTGTCTACTGGTTTAAGAGGTTTGGCCACCGGCTTTGTGGCGATTCGCTTGGGTTGCTCTGTAGCAGAAGTCGAATTTGGTAGTGGAGTCAGTGGGCTGGGCTGATGTGGCTTTGGAGCAATGGCTTTCGTCGTCTTGACCACGTCTGGTGTTGGCGTTTTAGCGATCTTCAGCGTCTCTAGGCTGGAAAGCGATTTTGCGTTGCCGGCAGCCTTTGTTTTGGCTGGGGCAATTGATTTTGGCTGTTCGCTTCGCAGAGTTGGCCTAGTGGCGGGCGTCGAGATCGCAGGGGCAGAGAAATCGAGCGTAACTGTCCCCTTGCTTTTTGGGGCTGCTTCACCGTCAATTGGTGGCGCATGCCAAGCCGACGCCGTTTTTAGCAAGTCCGACTTCACTGCGGAGTTAACTTGCACTTTACTAAAATCGATCCGCTGTACTGGCTTGGAAGTCTTTCGGCTGAGCGATTTCCAAATCTCTGTTTGAGTGGAGGTTGACGTTTGCCGAGGAGCTGACCACGTTGAATTTTGCTCGGCAGCCGTTTGGGCAGGAGTAGAGAAATACGGATCGGATGTTTGTTTTTTTATAGGTGTGTTTGCAGAGTTTGTATCGGGCAACTGAGCGTTCACGGAGGTTGCCGAGATTGCTCCAAGGGTCAATACGATGGTTGCAGCGAAGATCGTTTTCATCACGCCAGATCCAGAGTGTTTTGTAGAGGTCAGTCAGTTCACGGGAGGCCCGTGGTAGCCAGAGGAGCGTCATTGAGACACGACTTCGGGCGGCAGACTGTAGAAGACTCACGAAGACAGCTGCAATAGCGATTTCACAAGTGCCAGCATTTTCTCCGGTTTGATGACGGTCGATTTAAGAGTCACCATCGCTGTTTCATCGTCAATAATGCGTATCATCGGCCGCATTTTGTTCAGTTGAGCCATGCGTGACCGGTCGCGGAATCGAAAAGTCAAATATTTGTCCTGGCGATAGATGGATTGGATTTGCCACGTTGCCGCTTCGAGCTTTACTTCAGATAAGCTTAACAAGCGCTTCACGGGTGCTGGCAGCGGACCGAACCGATCGATCAGTTCTTCCCTCAGTTCGTCGATTTGCCCAAATTTGTCCAACCGTGTCAGACGCCGGTAGATATCAATTTTCTGCCGACGGTCGGGCACGTAGTCTTCTGGGAGAAACGCGGCGATCGGCAGATCTACCTCAACACCGATCGACATTTTCTCCGGCATGTGCTTCAGCTGCCGAACGGCTTTTTCTAGTAACTGACAATACAGCTCGTAGCCGATCGTGGCGATGTGACCGGATTGCTGGGTACCCAGAAGATTTCCGGCGCCTCGAATCTCGAGGTCACGCATCGAAATTGCGAATCCTGCCCCCATTTGGCTGAACGTTTCGATCGCCTGCAGGCGTTTCGCCGCCGTCGGGTTGAGGTGCTTGCGCGGGTCGATCAACAGATAGCAATAAGCTTGGTGCTTATATCGCCCTACCCTGCCACGAAGTTGGTGCAGATCTGAAAGGCCGTAGTTTTCTGCTTGATTGATAAAGATCGTGTTTGCATTGGGGATGTCTAGCCCACTCTCGACAATGGTCGTCGCCAATAGAATGTCAAACTTACCGGCAATGAAATCAGACATCACGACCTCTAGTTCGTGCATATCCATCTGACCATGGCCGATCTTGACTGTCGCCTCTGGGACCAACTCGTTTAGTTTCTGTTTGACGACGTGAATATCATTGACTCGATTGTGGACAAAGAAGATCTGTCCGCCCCGGTTCAGCTCTCGAAGAACCGAAGTGCGAATGATCTCGTTGTTGTAACGCGTGACTTTCGTTTGTACGGGGGAGCGGTCCTCGGGCGCCGTTTCGAGATTTGAAATGTCACGCACTCCGACTAACGACATATGCAGCGTCCGCGGAATTGGTGTCGCCGATAGCGTCAGCACATCAACTGAGCTCCGTAGGTTTTTCAAACGCTCCTTGTGGGCGACGCCGAAGCGTTGCTCTTCGTCGATGATGCACAGGCCAAGATTTTTGAACTGAACGTCTTTGGAAACCAATCGATGCGTGCCAATGGCGATATCGACCTGCCCTGCCTTCAACCTCTCGATTGTATCCTTGAGCTCCTTGGTTGAGCAAAAACGCGATAGTTTGGCAATCTCGATCGGAAATTCTGCCATGCGCTCGCGAAAGCTCTTGTAATGTTGTTCTGCAAGGACTGTGGTCGGAACCAAGATACCGCCTTGGTATCCATTGTCGACAGCTTTGAAAGCGGCGCGCATGGCGACTTCCGTTTTTCCGAATCCGACGTCTCCGCACAATAGGCGATCCATGGGGCGTTCGCGCTCCATGTCATCTTTGATCGACTCAATCGCAGTCAATTGATCGGAAGTCTCGCGATAAGGAAACGATTGCTCGAAAGTGTGCTGCCATTCCGAGTCCGACCCACAGGCCATGCCGGGTTGTAGTTCACGTTTGGCCTGAAGCTCAATCATCTCCGCGGCCAGATCCGTGACTGCATCTTCGACGGCAAGCTTCTGTCTGGCCCATGTCTTGTTACCGATCTTGGCTAGTACCGGCTGGCGTTTAGTGCCGCCGATATACTTTTGCACCAGATCGATTTTTGATGCCGGAACGTAGATCTTCGTGCCGCCGTAGAACTCTAACTCTAGGTGTTCTGTCAACTGTCCGTCTTTTTCCAGCATCTGCAGCCCGCGGAAGCGACCGATGCCGTGAGACAAATGCACGATCAAATTGCCGACTTGCAGGTCGGTGAAAGAATCGATTGCCTTTCCTAAACGCCGGCTACTTTTGCGACGTAGGTCAGTTCGGCTGAAGATCTGATCGCAACCGATGATGGCTTGGCGACCAACAGAGCCACTGATTCGGAAACCCTCGTGAACGCAGCCAAGACCGATCTGAGTTCTCGCCGATTTGTCGGTGGCCAAAATCTCCGTGACCCGAGGAATCTCGCCCTCGACACTTGCCATGACGTAAACATCGTATTCGTTACCTGCCGCATCACGCTGCAATCGATCGACCTGCAACTTCACCTCTCCGATGTCGCCGCTAAATTGTTCAATCGACTCAACCGGAAGGGAATACTTGTGGTCAAAAGCCCCAGGAGCGAGTTTGGATGCCGTTGCTGTAGCAAAAGGAGCCAAGGACTTGCGGACTTCGTCCCATTGAAAAATCACCTCTGAGTCGGGGCTCCTTTCATGATAACGCTGAGCGTGTTTTTCCAGCTGATCGGGTTCGCTGAATAAGACGACGGTGTCGGCAGGGAGAAAATCAGCCAGATGACCATCTTGAGCACTAGAACTTTCAAGCACCGTGATTTCGATTTGGTTGATGTCGGCCAGACTGCGCTGTGTTGCCGGATCAAACTGCCGGAGGGACTCTACCTCGTCA
>CAYTPS010000220.1:7988-8711 GCA_964439245.1 uncultured Pirellulaceae bacterium
TCATCGAACAGTTCAATTCTGACCGGCCCCGCCCAATCCGGCGCGAAGACGTCCACAATGCCTCCACGAATGGAAAACTCCCCCGGTAACTCAACGGCGCTGCTTTCGTGGAATCCTTGTTCGGTCAACCATTTGGTCAGAGCGTTGAGATCGAGTGTTTGTTCGGTTTTGATTCGACGGCTCTGCCCGTCGAGCGACGCGCGTGAGGGCAACGGCTGCAGCAGTGCGGGCACTGAGGCGACGATGATTGGGTTGGCGTCACCCGCGGCCAGTGATTTCACCAGTCTTAGCCGATCTCCAAATTCGTGGTCAACTGTGACGGTGGATTCGTTGGAGGTGAGGCATGCAGGTAGCCGCTCGATTGCTCCATCAAAAAACGTAGGCAGGTCGTCGATCAAACGGTCCTGTGTTTTACCGTCACTGGTGACGATCAAAATCTTGGGAAGCTGCTCAAGAATGCTGCTTACAAGCAGCGCGCAGGAAGAGCCCCAGACAGAATCAAATGTAACCGGAGAGCGTTGTCTAAGCGCTTCGAGGCATTTGCCAAAGTCCGTATCAGCCGCTAGTTGAGAAGGAAGTTGACGCAGGTGATCGGTGACCTGAGTAACTTCCGAGACCGCCTGAACCTTATTCATCGCCTTGAAGTTTAGCCGATTGAAGACGAATGCCTAGTGGTTGGGCATCGGCGGGGGCAGCAGTGATCGCCTGTGAATAACTTTAGGC
>CAYTPS010000221.1:0-6909 GCA_964439245.1 uncultured Pirellulaceae bacterium
ACATTTCAGGTACCATGCTGCAAAAATAAATAGGCCGACAACCACTAAACAAAGTATGCAGGTAATGACGAACCAAACGGGCTGGTTGCGGAACATCGAAGGATGTTCTTCGTATAGAATCTTTTCGCCGTGGTCGTCCAAGCCGTCGGATCTTTCGTCGTCAGCGGAGTATTCAGTCATAGTTTTTCACGCATTTGATACTGTCACGCCTTGCAAAATTGCCACATTTGAAAACTTGGCGACGATTTAATTTGGCAGGTTACGGGACATCAATCAAGCCCCACCGATTTTCACGCTTTACTCATGGATCAGCTTCAGCAAGACCGTCCCTTCATGCAGCATGCGATCTCTATTGCGTGGCAGGGCGAGGGAAAAGTAGAACCCAATCCAATGGTGGGTTGCTTGCTGGTCAAGGAAGGCAACATTATTGGCAGAGGCTACCACGAGTCATTTGGCGGTCCGCACGCAGAAGTCAACGCGCTCGCAAGTGCCAAAGAAAAATCCAGCGACGCAATCGAAGGTTCAACGGCGTACGTAACGCTCGAGCCCTGTAGCCACGTCGGCAAAACGGGCCCCTGCGCCGATGCCCTGATTGCGGCCAAAGTCGCACGAGTGGTCATCGGCTGCATTGACCCTAATCCTGATGTCTCAGGACGCGGAATCAAGAAACTGACCGATGCCGGCATTCAAGTCGACGTAGGCGTTGAATCCGATTCCGCTCTCAACTTGCTGGCTCCGTTTCATAAACGTGTCACCACTGGCATTCCATGGATTATCGCAAAATGGGCAATGACCATCGACGGAAAAATTGCCACCATGCATGGGGACAGCCAGTGGATCTCAAACGAACACTCACGCCAAATCGTGCAAAGGATTCGGCGCCGCGTCGACGGAATTATGGTTGGGTTTGGGACTGCTGACGCTGACGACCCGATGCTGACCGTCCGAGGAGAGAAACTTCGGACCCCCACGCGTATCGTCGTCGATTCTCAAGCACGACTTCGGCTGGATTCCAAATTAGCCACTTCGACCGATCAAGCACCGGTAATTTTGGTCACGTCTCCATCTCATGATCAACAACATGCCGCCAAGCTCGCAGCACTTGGCGTAGAAGTGTGGGTAGGGGAGTCTCAGGATCCAGACCAACGACTGCACAAATTTTTGCTCGATTTCGCTAGTCGCGGCAATACAAACGTAATGGTCGAAGGCGGCGGTACGCTGATGGGAGCGCTCAACAGAATGAATCTGGTCGATGAAGCGCATGTGTTTATGGGCCCCAAAATGCTCGGCGGGAAAAACTCAATCACGCCCGTAGAAGGAGAAGACCCTACGCTGATGGCTGACTCAAAGTTGTTCTCTTTACGCTCCGTTAGGAGAATCGACGACGACGTATACATGCAGTATCGCAAGATCGCTATTCCTCGCCAGCAAGGATAACAATGCTGGAAAAAATCAGAAGAACGGGATTTCTGTATTCCATCGGTATAGCGCTCAATCGTGTTGTTCCAGAGTGGCTATTTCGATTTCGGATATTTAAGGTCTACCAAATTGATCCCAAAACAGTTTTGCCGCCAACGGTTAGTTCGCCCAGAGATTCAGTACAAGTGTCACTCGCAGAGACCGAAGCCGACATTTTGGCCGTCAGCAAGCTGACCCATTTTTTTCCGCGTTCGATTGACGCGCCACTTCAACCCTACCAAGCAAAGATCAACGCACAACTTGCGGGAGCCGCTTGGGTAGCGCGGCAGAAGTTTGATGAAGTCGACTTAGGACTTCGAATTGAATTGGCACCTGACCAAAGTTGGCTATTTGCTGCCTTGGTAGATGGGCAATTTCGCCGCCGAGGCGTTTACTCTCACACATTTCACTTTATCGTAAATCATTTGCACCAAAGTGCTGTTGGACAGCAATTCCTGTCAATCAACCCCACCAATATTGCTTCCGTAAAAGCCCACGAAAAGTATTTTGATTCGGTACTCGGTAGCGTTATCGCCTTGCGCGTTTTTACAATCGCATTCTGCTTCTGCCGAGCAAAACGTCTCAAGCCTTCATCATGGATCACAAAGAACTACAAATCGGAACCAATTTCGATTCACTTAGGTTGACACGCCGGTGCTGTGTTAGCCAGTCTTCGCTAGGAGCCGTTTTTGAACGGCAATATCATGTCTAACGTCAATCGTTTTTTTGTCCTCGCCTCTGTCGTGCTCCTTTTAGCCGCCAATTCGATAGCCCAGGATTTAAATCAATCGCCAAACGAGTTTACTGCGCTGTTGGATGGAAATGAGACAGAACGATGGGCTGGTGATCTTGAGAGTTACGAATTTAATGCTGGCGTCGTCAAGTGCAAGCCAAACACTGGCGGCACAATTTACTACAACAGAGAAGTGAGCGACTTTGTTTTGCGCATGGAGTTTAAGTTGCCTCCGGGCGGTAACAATGGGCTGGCCATTCGCTACCCAGGAAAGGGTGACACAGCCTACGTGGGCATGTGCGAGTTGCAGGTATTAGATTCTGATCACAAAAAGTACGCCAATCTAGACCCACGACAACACCATGGCAGTGCGTATGGAATGGTCGCCGCTCTTCGGGGCCACCTGCGGCCTGCCGGGCAATGGAATTTCCAAGAGGTCACCGTAAAAGGCTCCACCGTCAAAGTGGAACTCAATGGAACAGTAATTCTCGATTGCGACCTGAGCACCGTCGAAGAATTTCTCGACGACAAGCCGCACCCCGGCATCACACGAAAAAAAGGCTACTTTGGATTCGCCGGACACGGTGATCCTGTTGAATTTCGCAAGGTAGAGCTCAAAGAACTATGAGTATTGGATCGCGTATATCTGCCTCGGGAGTTGCTTAGACCGATTGTGTTCTGCGCGGATTTTAGGGAAATTCTTGTGACTGAACCTTACGGGCGACTTCCGATCAGAACATCTGGAAGGCACGTCAGCATGTTCATAACGTCCTGATCGACTAATTCCCTAACCCAACTCCCCCAAGCGGAAAGCTCTCTGACTCGATGAACGCACTGAAAGAACTTCAAAACTGCTTCCAACCTGTACTAGCGAAATATACCGATCAGGTAGAAGCGATGTTGAATCTGATCCGTCCCGCCAATGACGCGAAGTTTGGTGACTTTCAAGCGAACTTCGCCATGCCGCTGGGGAAGTCGGCTGGTAAATCGCCGCGTGAAGTCGCTGAAGAGATTGTTGCGGCGACCGATTTATCTGAGATCTGCCAGAACGTCGAAATCGCTGGCCCCGGATTCATTAACCTGACTCTTAACGACCAGTGGATCAAGTCAAACCTCAGAACGGCATTTGTTGATGAACGCCTCGGCGTCAACCAAGTTGAAACGGCGCGAAACTACATCGTCGATTACTCATCCCCGAATGTCGCCAAGCCCCTGCACGTTGGTCATATCCGATCGACCGTCATCGGCGACGCACTGACGCGCATTCTGAATTTCATGGGTCATCACGCGAAAAGTGACAACCATATCGGCGACTGGGGAACCCAATTCGGGATGATTATCTACGGTTATCGAAACTTCCGCGACGATGCGGCTTTCGAGAAAGAACCGATCACAGAACTATCACGCCTGTACCGGTTGGTAAGGTTGCTGATCGAATTCCACAAGTCGACCGCAAAGCTGCCTGAGTTGGAAACGCAAGTTAAACAATTGCAATCCGAGTTGGCCGAACTGAAGCAAAAACAATCGACAGCCGACGAAAAATCGGCGGTCAAAAAAATCAAGAAAGAGATCTCGCAAACCAACAAGCGTCTCGCCGACAGCCAAGATCAAATTGCTAATGCCAAAGCAACCATCGATAAAGTCTCGGCCGATGGATTAACGCAAACGGCAGGCGATCACCAAGATATCGCCACCGCGGTGCTATTGGAGACCGCGAAACTTCACGAAGGCGACGCTGAAAATCGCGCTCTGTGGGAACAGTTCCTGCCGGTCTGCAAGCAAGACATGCAAACAATCTACGACCGGTTGGACGTAGCATTTGATATGGAACTTGGCGAGAGCTACTACCACGACCAACTGGCCAATGTCGTTAATGATCTAGAGGCCAAGGGATTTGCGAGGGTCAGCGACGGGGCAATGTGTATCTTTCTAGACAATTTCGAAACACCGATGATCGTGAGGAAAAAGGACGGAGCGTTCTTGTACTCGACGACAGATCTGGCCACGATCAAGTATCGCATGGAGAATTTCGATGCTGACGCATGTCTATACGTGGTCGATCATCGCCAGCACGAGCACTTCGACAAACTGTTCGAGGTCGCTTCGATGTGGGGCTATGATCAGGCCGAGCTCAAACACGTCAGTTTCGGAACCGTAATGGGCAAGGACGGTAAGCCCTTCCAAACACGGTCCGGGGATACCGTTGGGCTGGCAGGGCTTTTGGATGAGGCGGAATCTAGAGCACTTGTCATCGCGAAGGAAGTCAATGATTCTCTCGATGAGGACCAACTAAAAGAGAACGCGCGAGTCGTGGGAATCGGGTCACTGAAATACGCCGACCTCTCACAAAACCGTGCCTCGGACTACACGTTCGACTATGACAAAATGCTGGCCCTCAAAGGTAACACGGCAACCTATTTGCAATACGGTTACGCACGTGTGCAGGGTATCTGGCGAAAAGTCGATATCGGTATTGATACGGTGCGTAGCAAACCGGCCGAATTCGAGTTAGAGACCGATATCGAACGCGCCCTCGCGGTTCAGTTACTCAGGTTTGAAGAGGCACTGACCGATGTGCTGGTCGACTACAAACCAAATCTACTTTGCAACTATCTGTTTGATCTCTGTCAGACCTATTTCACGTTTTTCTCCACGCCCGAGTGCAACGTGAAAAACACTGAATCGGAATCATTGAAGTTCAGCCGCTTGCAACTTTGTGATCTGACAGCTCGAACATTGAAGACGGGTCTTGATCTATTGAATATCGGCGTGCTAGACAAGATGTAAACACCTATGAGCCGATCAAAACAAAACGAGATCGCTGCCAGCGACTGGATCAATCAATTTCACTGTGGCGACGCGGTCGATGTGGCCCGTTCGATGCCCAAAGATATCGTCGATACCATCGTGACCAGCCCGCCTTACTTCAAACAGCGCGACTACGGTTCCGATCTTCAGATCGGTCAGGAAAAATCGATCGAGCTTTACGTCGAGCGGATGGCGGATCTATTTGTCGAGCTAAAACGCGTCGTCAAACCCACCGGCAGTCTTTGGATGGTGATCGGCGACAAGTACATTAAAGGCGAGTTACAGGGAGTGCCGTGGCGGGTATGTTTTGCGCTCAAAGACGCCGGTTGGCGATTACGAAGCGATTGCATCTGGCACAAACCCAACGCCATGCCCTCGAGTGTGAAAACTCGTCCGACAACCGACCACGAGTACATCTTCTTTTTCAGCAACGAGAAAGATTACTTCTACGATGCCGATGCAATACGCGAACCCCACGTGACGTTTTCGGAGAATTCAAAAATGAAAGGCGGCCGTGGTCATTTCGGCAAACGCGGCGGTACACCAGAGGCCGGCAAAAACAGCGGTGATAACAACTTGCACGACGGACGCTGGGACCAAGCGTTCCATCCCAAAGGCCGCAACAAACGAACCGTGTGGTCAATTACGCTGTCGAAATTTCGAGAGGCTCACTTTGCCGTCTATCCTCAGAAGTTAGTCGAGACCTGTATCAACGCCTCATGCCCACCCGGTGGCGTCGTGCTTGACCCGTTCTCCGGAGCAGGGACAACCGCGCTAACGGCCAAAGAGATGGGCCGTGACTTCATCGCCATCGATTGCAATGCGGAATTTTGCAAGATGGCGGAAGAGCGACTTGCGAAACAATAGACTTCGGGTTGAAACGCTATTTGATGTGCTTGAGTGCCTCGGAGAGATCAACCTTTTTCGCGTCGGCCCATAGCGCTTCCAAACTGTAGAAGCCACGCGTCTCTTCATCGAAAAGATGTATCACAACCGTACCGTAGTCCAATACGATCCAACCGCTGTCAGTCGAATACCCGTCGATGCTCATCCGCTTATCGTTGAGCTCATCTTCCAGTTTGTGGTCAATTTCTTCGCTCATCGCGTGCAGCTGACGACGACTGGTCCCCGTAGCGATAACGAAGTAGTCGAAGATGGCCGTATGCCCAGTCATATCCAGCACGGCAATTTCCGTACCCCCATTCTCAGCCGCTGTTGTTGCGGCGGCCAACGCCAGCTCTAAGCTGCGATCAGGATTCGCACGATTAACAGATCCGCCTGAATGCGGGTCATCCACGGAAGCCGTTTCGACTGCCGGGGTTTCTTCAGCAACTTGGTCGATTGGTTCGTTTGACGGTTGTTCGTCGGTCACTACAGTTCTCAAAAATGTTGGCCTGTTGAAATGAGGGGTCAGTTTATCCGATTTCAGCACTCCGGTAAGACTTCGCCTGAAAAACAGGGACGAAAAACAAGAGTTTCCGTAAATACGGAACCTTCAAAACCACCTCAGGTTCGGACAACAAAATACTTTGTCGCCCAAAACTACTTGGTCACCTTGACTGAGTACAAACGCGTGCGATCAGTTAGATACATATTGCCATTGGCAAAGGTTGGCGTACTGTAAATCGACGAATAGTTGACCGTTGTAATTTCAGCAAGGACCTCAGCCTTGTCGCCACCAGCCTTGAACACCGTCAGCGTGCCGTCCTCATTTCCAAGAAACACTTTACCGTCAACTGCTAAAGTGGAACCCCACACTCCCGAGAGCATGTCGTGCTGCCATTTCCGCTTGCCGGTTTCCAGATCCAAGCAATGCACAAAACCGCTCAGATCGGCAGCGTAGACACATCCATCAGCAATTGCGACAGTCGACATGGTGCGACGAAACCAAGGTTCTTTGGTTTCTTCTT
>CAYTPS010000221.1:6919-8692 GCA_964439245.1 uncultured Pirellulaceae bacterium
TCGTTTGCTTCGAAGTGAAGATTCGTTGAGCTAATCTGCCCTGAGTTCGGATTGGTTTCACCTTGAGATCCAATCTCTCCGATCTGCGGACTAATGTCACCGGTCTTGGTGGCATCAATTCGGTACAGATGGCCGACACCTTCACCGTGCTCGGGATCCTGTCCCACAGCAAGGAAAACACTGTTGTCATAAAATACAGGCGTCGCAATGATTGCGTTCCGCGTTCCGGCTCCACCCAACTCCCAAATAGAATCTTTCGGATTGAGATCAAACTTCCAAATCTCTTCACCAGTTTTGGCATCATGAGCGTACAACCAGCCGTCGCCACCCGGGAAGTAAACCTGAGCTTTTCCATTGACGACGCCGATTGCAGGCGACCCCCACTGACCGTGTAGGATCTTGTTCTTGGGTTGGTTGGCTTCCCATTCGACTTTCCCCGTTTTTGTGTTGACGGCTAGGAAACAAGGCGCACGTGGAGACGGTACTTTTAAATGCGCTTCATCGACGCCGTTGGAGGTCACGATGTAGACCATGTCTTCGTGCAGCACGGGAGAACTGGTGGCGAGGTTGTGGGGGAACACGCCCAACTCCTCGATCATGTCCAGCGACCAAATGATGTCGGCGTCGTTCTTACCGGAGTCGACCTCGTCTTGCACGTCGCCGTCATTCTTACCGTCAGTAAAACCGTTGACGTCCAAACACATCAATTCGCAGCGATTGGTAACCACATACAATCGGTCACCTTCGACAACCGGCGCCGAACAAATTCCTTGCAGCGGCCAGTCATTAACGCGTCCGGCAGGAAGCTTGTCACGGCTTAACTGCCAGATAAAATCGCCCGACTTTTCATCGAAGCACAGCAGCACCCCCAGATCTTTGTCCTCCGGATATTTTTCAAGGTAGCCAGCACCGTTGTTGGTTCCGACAAAGACTTTGCCATCGGCAATGATCGGGTTGCCGTAGGTCTGGGATCCAAGTCCAACCGACCAGTTGACGTTTTCCCCTTTCTCCAAATCGAAGTCCGTGCTGACGCCCTTCATTGGTGAAACCATGTTGCGACCGGGGGTTCCACCCCACATCGGCCAATCTTTGGCGGCATCCGTTTGGCCATGCGCAACTCCAGCAAGCAGAAGGCTGCAAAGGCAGATCATCAATAGGGGCATCGCACGCATCGTGATTGTTCCTGTGTAATATTTTTAAAGTATGTCGTTGGTTTAAGTGATTCGGCAGACTCGTAGTTGTCGTGGGGCAGATTCCTAACCTGCCTTTTTCGTCATTCTGGCAGGCTGGAAACCTGCCCCACATGGTTTCAAACGTCCCCAACTTAATTCTGGGAATCCGGTGTCAAAAACACTTTGACGTTATCGAAATAACAGTCCGCTTGAGCATAAAAATAGACGCCAGGAGAACCGTTGAGATTCGGATGCGGATCGGTTTGCTGGAGCATCCATTCCGCCGGTTCGTTCTCGCCAGTTTTCCAAACCTTGCCGAAAATTTTGGCTTCGGTTTCGTTTGCATCGACCTTCATTTTAATCGTGTACCAAACATCTGGATCCGCCATATAACTGATCGACTTGGCCATCCGTAAATGCGGCGGCCAGCTTTGAACGGTAAGCTCACCACTGTTACCTTGCAAGATAAGGTTGTATCGATTGATCGACAGTCCCAACGAACCAAGCTGACGACGCTCTTCGACAAATCGCACATCCATCTGCATCTGGTAGTTCTTCATCTCTTGCGGCCCGATCGAAATCTGGTGGCTCGGTCGTCCCT
>CAYTPS010000222.1:0-1998 GCA_964439245.1 uncultured Pirellulaceae bacterium
GGGCTCCTCCCACTTCTCTTGGCACTGCTTCACCAGCTCGTTAGTAAAGAGATTGGTACACCAAGGAATGATCTTTTGCAGTGGGCCAAAGAAGTTCCGGTGGGTTGCCGCACCGCCCGCCTTAATGTCACCTGATTTGAGTGCCGCAATGATCTCGTCAAGAATTGCGATCGCTTCTTTACGGGCCTCCCATTCGACCGGCGAGCGTAGGAGAAATTTCTCGGTTACCATCTCTAGGATTGGGCCGACGTTTTGAGCCATGCCTCCGTGGACCAGCACAAGAGAATCTTGCAACTTCTGACGTGTTTCTGGAGAGACCTCTTCATTGGAGAAGATGGTGTGCTTTGGCAAGATCCTGCCGCGGCTGATACCAAACTCCGGATCGCCCTCTTCGGCGCGGGCCCCTTGAATTAGTTTGATTCCTGGCCAGACACCGCCCGAATCTTGCCATCCGCCTCCAGATCCTCCGATCCACTCACCCAAAATCGCACGCGCTGCGATCACTCGCCGATCGACTTCGTTCAAAGCCCCGTCGAGCGAAGATACCTGACCTGTGGCACGCATGCACATCGAGATCAAGCTGCCAAGCAAGTTCGTCGAGACGGCAAGTCGAGAGCCTTTGGGGATGTCATTGACCTTAGAGACAATCTCGAGTCCTAGGCCCGGCCCAATCAGGGGTTCCAATAGCGATTTCATAGATTGGCCGCAGCCTTCCATGCCTGGAGGAACAATACCTGCCGCAATTACGGCGGCCTTAATCAGTCCCAAGTAGTCACGTCCAAAATCAAAAACCTCTGCGATAGAATCGATTTCTGCCGAAGCCTTTAGGTCGATACTTGCCAGTCGCAAGATGGGTTGATCGATAACTCGCAAATAACACTCAATCGGGGGTTGTGGGTGATCGTCGCGTCCCAACACTCCCAAATTTACCGACGCGTTGATGACGTTCGCGCCGTCGGGGAAGTCCATTCCAAGAAAGAAAATGTCGCTCCACGCGCTGTGCGTGAAATCCATCCGAACGGCCGTTGTTTCTTTGAGAATGGGAAACATCGGATTGTCGGTTGTTCGGTGCAGCAGTTCCTGACGAAAACGCAAAGGGTGATCAGCCGGATGCCCTGTTCGAAACATCCATTGATTCCCTTTGACCGTCCTTACGCTTTTGCGAACTTGATCGGCTAGAGTTTGAAAGGCCAACTCGTGATAGGCCTTTGAAAGTGCGCTCGATAGACCCTCGCTTTGGCCCTGTTTGCGCTCTTCTTCAAGAAAACCATTGATCGATTCGACGAACCGGCGCTCCAGTAAGTGTCCGTAGGGGCCAAAAGGAATTAGCCCTTTATCGTCTGCCGAGAAGAAGCGCGGCAGGTGATATCGATGAATGGCAGACAAAAAGAACAGCGCGCGAACACGATGGTATAGGTTGTCTGTGCCTCTCCAGAACGAATCCAACGCTTCGACATGCGCCAACAGTTGGTCTAATGAGCAGGCTGCGCAGATTGTGTCCAACGCTTGATTGCGAACCGCATCGTCCTCAGAGAGAATGATGTTTACCAATGAATTGATGCTTGCTGTTGATTCTTGATTGGTGAGATCGACAGACATTATTTCGCCTCCCCGTTGGAGATTTGGGGCAGAGTCACTAACTCTAAAAGCTGCGTGAGTATGTTGTCTCGGTCTTTGCCAGAAAGTGCGATTGCCAATTGGCTCTTCAACAGTCCGTACTTAACTCCAATATTGTATCTAAGTCCGGCTATCTCTAGGGCAAGGTATCGTTGCCGGTTGGCCAATTCATTCAGTGCGGGTGAGAGTTGAATGTTGGCACCTGTTGGGGCATTGGTAATGTTCTCCTCCAATAATTCCATTACTAGCGGAGTAAGAACGTGCATCCCCGACATGCATAAATAGTGGCTGGCTCGCAAGCCGGCCACAACTAACTCTTGCTCCGCTAGAGTTGGCGTCGGCTTTTCAATGATTTTACTGATGCGGTAAAGGTCGTTGGAG
>CAYTPS010000222.1:2008-8654 GCA_964439245.1 uncultured Pirellulaceae bacterium
GCCGACACCGCGCAGTTCTCTTTTTGCGCAAGTTCTACAACCTGACGAGCGCAGCTCGTGTCGCCTTTGCTGATGTACACATGGTCGCTAACTAGGTGTAGGAACGGTTCATCACCAACGAAATCCCGTGCGCGAAGAATGGCGTCGCCGTATCCGCGCGGCGAGTCCTGTTCGATGAAAGTTAAACGGCCTGCCAGTTCACCGGAGGCTTTGAGGAAATTCTCTTCGGCACCCGGGCAGATGACGACGCAAATCTCTTCGGCGCCGGCGTTAACGGCTTCTTCAACAATCAACTGAAGCGCAGTTGTATCTCGACCGTTGCGATCGACAAGATTCTGTAGTGGAAGGGATTTTTGGTCAGGTGCCGCAGCGGTAATGACTGCTTTACGAATACTCATAGCGACAGATTTCAGAGAAAGATATGGTCAAAAGATTTTGTAGAAACCGAGCCGAACAAATGCTCTTCAGCATTCGTTGCTTCTGCTTCTTCAGCCCCAGACTGGACTTTAGAAAGGATAATTGGAACACTCCGTCGGCGATAGATTTGCAGATTCGTTATGGTTACGACCTGACTTCCTTGAGCAGACCTTGCCCGCATAACCATTACAGTCGACAAAGTTCCGCGCGCAGAATGCCGGATTCGTCTCAACACAAAAGCAAATGGCTGGCCCCACGAGAGGAGCCAGCCATTGAATTTACTAACTAATAAATCGCGTTTTGGGATTATCTCCACCCGCGTTATCGAGGCTGATTATTCACCCTCACTGAAGTCAGGCTCTTTTCCTTCGTAGGCGCGGTAGAAGTCGAATATTGCTTCTTTGAGCGCATCAGCGGTCGCAGGGTCGGCAGCCTGTTTCGCTTTCATCGCAGCTACGATAACGCGGTGAGCCGACGCAAGTTGACCGGTGTAGTCCTTATTGTCCGGCTTAATGCGCTGCGCGAAGAAGTAGGATGCCATGACTTCCTGAATATGAGTGGCATGATCTTCTTTGGTGGTTACCCAGCGGCTGACTTGGTTGATGGCAGTGCCTGACATCTGCCCTTGATCAACCTTGGAGGCAAAATCATTGATGGCGCCAATCGCCTTGGCGATCGTTTTGGTGTCTTCCAACATGCTCTCAAAACGCAATTGATCGGTGTAGATGCCGCAAGGAACTTGGCAATGAGGAAGCGGCTTGGGGGCCGGTTTAGCTACCGGCGTTGTCGCTAAGGCATGAGTTGCAAATATTAGAGAAAGCGAAAAAAGCAAAGTTGAACTTGAAACGCGAATCATCACGGGCTCCGATCATAAAAAAACTGTTCTGGAAAGACATCGCCTGTTGAAGGCACCTAGGGTTCTCACAATCCTAGCAGTGGGTGGTCGACGGAGTCCAAACTAGCAGTTACTGGCCTATCTATTCAACATCCAACAGGCGATATCCAACATTTAGTCAATGAATAAATTCAGGTTTTCGCCTCTGCCTCAAACCCTCAATTCGACTTGAAAAAAGTCGTACCCTGCGAAATCAACTCCAACGCGATGCATATTGTCATCTACCTCAATCGCTGCGTCAGATTGTCCAAGCAGATTCTGTCGCTCGGCACTCAAAAGCCTCAACGGCGTAGAAATGTGAAGACGCCCTGCCCTGCCCTCTGTTTCCTGTAGTCGAAGCCGAATCGCGACGAGCTTGCCCGACTCAAACAGGGGCGCGCTCTGGGTAGAAACAATGTTCTTGCAATCAAAGTGAAGCAAGCACCGATTTTGAGGTGCGTTTGTCGAAAAGTCTGATGGCGACTGTTCAATGGTGTAGGCAGGTGAGTCGAAATGGATAGCGGCTCTGGCTGCATGTCGAATGTTGACGCCAATGCCAAGGCGAAATTTTCGCTGTTGTTCATTACCTACGATTAACAACGTATCAAGTCTGCACCTCTCAGTACGCCGATGCGCCGCTAAGCCGCCGGCAAGTAGCGTAAGGGAGTAGTCGGACATTGAGATTTGAACAAAATTGGGCGATTGGATTTGGGGATCGACTGTTTCGAATTTCGCTAGCTGGCAAGCGGCGTGAATGGAACAAGACTCCTCTTGCCAAGCCAGCTGGTTGGAAAACCAAGATGAAGCAGAGGCTGGCAACGATACTTTCGGCGTCAATTCGATTTCGATTTCTATATGACGCTGACCTCGAAATAGACGAAAGGTCTGTTTGAACTCCGCAACCTCTTCTCCCTCCATCAAAATCGAACCATTGGTTTCGATTTGACCGCCAATCTTTGAAAGTGAGACCGGCGTGATGCTTTTGCAGACCATGTCGCTACTGCGGTTTGGTCGGGTATGGTCATGGAACACGAGCCTTTGCCCACCGCGATTTCCACGCTTGTCATGAAACTGAATACTCCTCAGCCCGCCGGTCTTGTCGTCAATTGTTGCGACAAAGAACTCGTTCTGAAGCTTTAAACCGTCGAGGACATCGGGTTGTCGTTTTCTAGCTGACGATTTGGTGCCCGCGGGTCTTTTAAGGCTTGCCGCGCTAAAGCTATCCACGTCCATGATTTGGTGATGGCCAGACTGGTCAGCCTTAACAGCGGCCAACTGAAATGGTTTTTGCGAACTGATGAAGCCGACGTCACTCAAGGATGTTTGCGAGTTTGTTGTAACTGCGAGTCTTCGTCTAAACCCCAAGGGGTTGAGCAGCATCGTGTAGGTTTCGTCCTCCGCATCAGAGGGGAGTAGTCTCCGAAGAAGTTCTAAAATTGCATCTTCGATTGACTTAATTTGCGTGTCGACCGCAGTCTCGACTTTCCCCCATGATTTGGTTTGCTTTTCAACTGTCTGATGGGCATCCTCAATTAGTTCGGCAATCGACGAGCAGTGATCGGACGTCGCGGAATCATCAGAATTCAGTCGTGACACCATTGCAATCCACGTGTTGAGGTGCCCCAATGAAACAAGTTGCCATGTGCGTTTCCAATAAGTGCTGATCGAGGAAATCGGAGCTTCGGAGTTTTTCTTGCAAGCCTCCACCAGGTACCCATGCCGGTACTCGTCGGGAAGAAACGTGTCCCCGTAGCCCGGGTCGTAAAGCTCTTCAAAGTGTTCGTCTAGCGTTTGAAACGTTCCCAAGACTGGAGAGCGTGTGCTGATTCGGATCAGGTCTTGAAAACTCGATTGTGTATTTCCAGGCCAATGAACTAGGAACATGGTTGCCGAATGTGCAGAGTCAAGTTGCCTGCCGAATTGGACCGAGAAGTCAAGGAAGGTCGCCGCATCGGAGGCATCAAGCGGACTTTCGGATTTTGCCAGGATTGAACTACTTCCTGGACCAGACCAAGCGATGGTGCCCGTCGAACTCGGAGGCACGCGTCCGCGGTCAAGCGATAGATGCAGTGCACCATTAAAGTCAAGTTGCTCCAACAGCAGGGGTAGATCACTGGTCAAACCGGCGCGGCGTCGAAGGAATACATTCGGCTGAGCGTTAAGCAACCGTTTCGCAGTTTGGCGGCATTGAAGGATCTGGCTGACGGTGGAATCTTTGCTCAACAGAGGCGTCGGCAGTTCAAACTGGTTGCCGCCAACGAGAGACTTCGAACCATCTGCGAGACGTTGTTGTAAAAGCTGTAACGTTTCTGTGTGGTTTGCGGCTAGTGTTTCGATGTTGCCGCCTGACATGAGGAAGCTCGAAGGATGGGATTTTATCACTTCTGCCGCAAACGACTCACCCAGCGTTTGGGGAGAAGTCAGCACAAGATCAATCAGGTCCGGTTTAACAGGGTAGTAGTTGTTTTTCTCCTCCATCAAAGTGTCGTAACATGTTGTTATTTCATCTTCGGCGGTTTGATAGTCTTCTGAGACAACGGCGAGCGCCGCGTTAACTAGAGCGCTGTCAAAACGCGTTTGGTTGAGATTGGAGGAGTATCTGATTTTTCGCGTGAGCAGTTGAACCTGCAGCCAAGCGTATCCCAACGCATAGAATTCATCGGCCCATTGTCTGATCATTTCGTCTGATCGAAGTTCAAGTAGCCCACTGATTCGTTCGATGATTTCGTCTCGGTCAGTTTGGCCCGCGACCATTGCGGCTGTCGAAGTGGCCGCAGAAGCTGCGAAGTCCTCGTGTAAGGAAGATGTGGAGACCGTCGGGATAAACAGAACACAGTTCTGCCACAATGAGTCCGTTTCTGGTTCTTGGGCATCGCCTCCGAATTCTGAAGCGCCCACATTCCCGGTTTGCCCTGTGATTTGAAACGGACTGCCGTCGTATGGTTCGGGGGCGTGAGGGCCGTTGTGATCGCCAGTCGGCGTTTGTTCAATGCCTTCGTCCGTATAGAGATCGGAGAAATACGGATCGGTTTCTGTGACCTCTAATTCAGCCGACTCGTTTGTGTCAGACCTAACATTCTCCGGTGCGGTCTGCTCAGTACTACACCACAATGGCCGGCTACCGGTGGCGGCAATCAATTCGGGATGCCAGGCAGCTGTCCAGTTTGCCAGCAAGCTCTCTGCGTCTTTGCCTTTGTAGTGCGTGGGGAAATCATCCAAGTTTGGACACGGCAAAAGATTGATCACACGCGATATTCTTTTCATGGTCAAACTTTATTGGAACTATTGGTCTCACCAAGCGTCCAAAACGTATTCGATAGCGAGTCGTTGGCCATTGGCTAAGCAGTCCTGTTTCAGTTGAGTCCGATGGCGACCCGAATTATGGTTAAAACGCGTTCAAAGCCGTCAAATAATCCAAAATCATCGTTAAGGCGTACTATTTTTTAACGTGGGGTTTGCGACCCCTAACTATCTTGGCACAATGATCCATTATGGGGGCATTGCCGCCAAATGAGGGAAGACTAATATCCACAAAGCCGATTTAATCCTTAACTCGTTCGCCGCACGTTTGGTGTTTGACCACCGTTGAGCAGATGGCAAGGATAATCCGCCGATGCAAAAATTGTCAACGCAGAGACTTTTCGCGTCCCACCAAACTACTCAAATCCAATTCACGCAACAGGCATAGATAATGGCAAAGTCCAACGCAGTATGGGGAATCGATATTGGGCAATGCTCTTTGAAGGCGCTTCGGTGCACGGTAAGTCCCGATGGTGAGGGTATCGTCGCTGACAAGTACGACTATATAGAGTACCCAAAGATTCTTAGCCAGGCGGACGCTGATCCTGAGGAGTTGGTTCGGGAGGCGATTGAGCAATTTCTTTCACGTAACTCTGTTGTTGGTGACAAGGTCGCAGTCAGTGTTCCCGGTCAGAACGGACTCTCACGTTTTTTCAAGCCGCCACCGGCCGAGGCGCGGAAGCTGCCGGATCTAGTCAAATACGAAGTGACTCAGCAAATCCCGTTTCCCATTGAGGATGTGATTTGGGATTGGCAACAACTCGGTGGCACCATCGAAGATGGACGCACGATCGACGCAGAAGTTGGTATCTTTGCGATGAAACGCGAAGCCGTCTATCGGGCTTTGAGTCCTTTTAACGATGCTGATATCGAGGTTGACTATGTTCAACTATCGCCGCTTGCCATTTTCAATGTGGTGTGCCATGACGTCATCGACGTGCTGCCTGATCCGGCTAACGTTGACCCGGAGAACCCGCCGCCGTCAATCGTAGTGATCTCGATGGGCACCGACACGACAGACTTAATCGTGACCAACGGTATCAAGCTGTGGCTGCGAAATATTCCAATTGGCGGAAGCCATTTTACGAAACAGCTGGCTCGTGAGATGAAGCTCACGCAGGCGAAAGCCGAGCATTTGAAACGGAATGCTCGTATGGCTGAGAATCCCAAACAAGTGTTCCAAGCAATGCGGCCGGTCTTCAATGATTTGGTCAACGAAGTGCAGCGTAGTCTGACGTTTTTCAGCAGCATGGACAAATCGGCCGACATTTCTGAAGTGGTGTTGATTGGAAACGCAGCGAAACTACCAGGTTTGCGTCAGTACTTGAACAAACAACTGGAAATTGATGTTCGCAAGATTGACGAGTATCGACGGTTGTCCGGTAGTGCGATCACTGGACAAAAGTCCTTCGATGAGAACCTCTTGTCATTTGCTCCTTGTTATGGGCTGTGTTTGCAGGGGATTCAGAAATCTGAGCTGAAAACTAATCTTCTGCCTCAAGAGTTGGTGGTTGAAAGAGTGATACGTGCGAAAAAACCATGGGTTTTGGCCTCGGTTGGCGCATTAATGCTGGGCTGTGTTTTGGGACTTTACTTCGAACACAACGCTTTATGGTCGGTTGACCCTGACTACAAAGGCACAAACAACGCCAGCTGGAAGCAAGCTGTATCCTCAGCCGATAGAGAGTCAAAAAAGAGCGCAGCAGCGACCGAAATAGACCAAACTCAGAAAGCTAACCTTGCCAAGCTCAACCTGTTGGGGGCCGAACTTTCGTCCGCTTCAGATCGCAAGACGCAGTGGATGGAAATGTACTCTGCGATCTACCAAGCCTTACCCAAAGATCCTGCGATCGAGGAGTTGCGAGAGCAAGGTATCTCTTCGGTGAATCCCGCTGAGTTTCCTTTTGAGGGACGTAAGGAATTATATATTGATCACCTAGAATCGATGCACTACACGAATCTTGGTGATTGGTACAAGGAAGTACAGAACGTTTACGCTCGTCAAACGGCCGAGATTTTGGCTGGCGGACCTGCTTTGGAAGATGAAGCCAATAC
>CAYTPS010000223.1:0-8631 GCA_964439245.1 uncultured Pirellulaceae bacterium
GCGTCCTTGCTTCGGTGTTGTAAACGGTCGCGGTAATCGCACTAGGTGACACGAAGTTAGTTTCGTCACAACCCCGGCCAAGTCTTTAATCCGCAAAGCTAAATTTATCGACAAAGCTTACCAACGCTAGCAAAAGCTTCTGGTTTTCACCGTCTTTCGCCGGACAAAGACGCAAGGCCCCAGCAATGTTGACCAGAAAGAACACCGACTTTAGAGGGGGTGTGGCTTGAACGCAACACGTTTGTCTAACGAGGGCTTTTCTGCATCTAGCAGACGGCAAAGTTGCAGAAATACAGCCGGTTTCTTTGTTTTTTCTTGTTCTCACTCGGCAAAGAAGTGAACTAGTTTTTCTCAAGTACCGGCAGGCTTTGTTCCTCACAAGCCGGCCCAAAGCTGTTACCTCACTTTGTTTGACCACATTGGCCCCACTGGACCCAGCCTAATGAAGAAAAAGCCTACCCGCCGCCGTTCCCAGCAAACTAGCTATCAGACACTTGAGTCTCGAAACGTGCTTTCGGCCAACCCAATCATTTCCCTCGACGCCGGCACACTAACGATCGAAGGATCTAGTGGCGACGACACAGTCTACGTAAGAATCGCAGGCGGTGAAGTTCAGGCGACGTACCAAACCAATGGAAGTGACTTCCAAACTGAATACTTCCCTGAATCTGAAGTAACCGATTTCCGCTTCAATGGAAACGATGGAAACGACCATATCATCAACCGTACAGAACTTCCGTTGCTGGCATACGGTAATCGCGGGAATGATCGCTTGATTGGCGGTCGTGGCAACGACGAATTACATGGCGGCCCGGGGAATGATGTTATCAATGGCTTCATCGGTGACGACAGCCTACACGGCGATTGGGGTAACGACATCATCAGCGGCTGGCATGGCAATGACAAACTCTATGGCTGGTACGGTGATGACGTGATGCTCGGTGGAACCGGCGACGACTACATCTCGGGCTACCTTGGCAACGACTGGGCCGATGGCGGCGACGGCGACGACTGGATGCGTGGCCACGAGGGAAATGATCACTTGATCGGCGGAAACGGCAACGACAAACTCTACGGATGGAAAGGGCACGACCATCTGTATGGCAGTGCTGGCGACGACTACATTTCTGGATACACCGGCAGCGACTTCATCGCGGGTGCCGCTGGAGATGACATCCTCAAAGGCCATGAAGGCGTTGATCGTATCTTCGGTGGCGACGGAGCCGACAAACTCTATGGTTGGAAGGGTCATGACATTCTCAACGGCATGGCCGGCAATGATGAAGTCTGGGGTGGCGAAGGCAACGACCTCCTGATGGGAGAAGCCGGCAATGACATCCTGCACGGCGACACCGGCAATGACTGGATCCACGGTGGTGACGGAGACGATGTTCTCGTTGGCTATTACGGTAACGACCGCTTGGTCGGCGCGGCTGGCAATGACATGCTATGCGGTGGCTACGGAAAAGATTCCTATGGCGGCATCGAAAAAGGCGATGTCGGCTACGATCCTGATTCTGTGTTCCAAAGCGAAGGCAACATTAAGTACGACCAGTTGTTAAACGACAAAGCTTCACAATACTACGACCGCTACCTCCAAAGGCTCCTTGAGCATTCGGACAAGGTCGCAGACAAAACGGAATACGTCGTTGGCAGCGAGCATGCGTGGCTGCCTGAACTGGACTTCGACAGAGATGCCTTTGACCAGTCGCTTAGCGCGGGCACCGTGCTTTACGACCAATGGGCAGCATGGGGAATAAAGATCTCCACCAACAGACCAAACGCCAACCCAGCGATGGTATTTGATTCAAGCAACCCAACCGGCGGTGACGACGACTTGGCTTCGCCTGATCAAGCAAAGATCCTGATCATCTCTGAGGACGCTGACTCATCAGATCCAGATGACAACGCTCGTGGCGGAACACTAATCTTCGGCTTTGATCGTGCCACTTCGATTGCTGAACTTGGGGTACTGGACATTGACCCAAGAGAAACCACAAAGATTCGTTTGTATGATGCTCGTGGAAAATTGATCAAAACGGTCAGCGCCACTGGGCGTGGAGACAACCGTCAGCAAGCCATCGACATTTCGGCTGACAACGTATCTCGCATGGAGATCGACCTCGATCGCTCAGGAGCCGTTACTCATGTGACTTTCCATCGCGAAGCACATCTGGGGGAAAATCGTGGCGGTCTGTAAACCAAGCCGACGATCTTGAATTCACCTACCTTCGGAGAAAGGCCGTGTTCTTAATTGAGCATGGTCTTTTTTTGTGCAATGTTGATACCCGATTACTATCTGTCTGCGCCAGCCAGTTTACTCAACTCGATTTCTACCCGCTCGAGAAAACTTGCGGCCTGCTCGCTCGCAAGCACGCGTTCGTCGAAACGCGCAGAAATCCGATAGCGTTGCTGGTGTCGCTGTATCGTAAAGCTCAACGGCATAGCACTTCGGGTTGGACCAGCAAAATCAAAATCCACAATTTCGGTAGAGGTATCTGAATCCTGGATCGAGCGAGCAACCCTTTTTGCCCGTTTTTCGAAGCTTCGAAATGGCTGACCCAAATTCGTAAACACGATCGTTCCGCGGGCGCGGGGATTATTCGCAACACGGTGAAGCCACCAACGCGACACAGACATTAACCTGATCATCAACAAGAAAATCTTGTCAAATTCCCAGCCGACGATGATTTTGATCTCTCGGTCCAAGTAATGCAAAAACGAATCCGCTTCGCGCATTTGATTCTCACACCGATCAACTTGCACAATCGTCGCACGGTTTGTGATGGGCGATCGCAAATCACTTTTAGATGCTATGCTGATCGGCAAAACCATGCGGAACCACTTTTCAGCGGGGCGATCGTTTTGCTGCCGAGACCATTCTGGCAAAGCGTAAAATACAGAAGCCATAGCTATCGCATTTACCGCAACTTCTTTTCGGGCGGCAACACGATCAATCAGCGCTGACAGATCCTTCGAGATCCAACGACCAACCAACCCGCTCGATTGTGAGCCGCCGTCAACGTCCTTAACGTGCGCGTTGGTCTGTCCTTTTTTTATGACATAAAAGCCACGAAAAAGAAATTTAGCCATGCCAGCCAGCGCAATCGGTTGCTTCCAAAAATGCTTCCAGTAGGACCACTTGTTGAGTCCAATCCGATGTCGCTGTAGGAGACGCTCCAGATCGAGCTGCTTGAGCCCATCATCCCACGGGCGATCCGCGACCAGATTGTCGTGGGCAATCAAGATTTCGCTAATGATTCGAGTTCCCCCTAGACCATCGCAAACGCTGTGGTGGATCGCTAAAAACAGCACAGCATACTGCCTCGATGCCTGACACCAGACGTGGGCCCCTGGTGTGGACTCCAAATCTAACTTCCTTCGCAAATCCAGTCCGCTTGGCATGAACGCTTCCTCGTTCGACTGATCCGCGCTAACGTCGATCCAAGACAGCAACGAAGTCTGGCAATCAGGCTTGGCAATCCACACTGGCTTTCGATTCTGCGCCGCCAATCTTCTGTTCCAGAGTAAGTGCCGTTTCGTAACGCGTTCGATGGCTTTCTCTAAGATTGATCGGTCTAAATTCCCGCGTACCAGGAGTTTGCAGAAGAGCAAGTTGGGATGATCTGCACCATCAGCAGCCAGATGGAACTGCTCAATACTGGTCAAGGACATGCATGCAGGCAATGATGCAATATTGTCTTCCGGATTGCTCTCTGATATGGCCAAGTTAAGTACTGCTTTTAAATCAGGAGAAAGGGCGACGATTCTGAAATTCGGAAAAAGCTAGGCGGGCAGAAAATTACCCCAACAGCGGTTAGCGACGCTGCCAACGACCGCTAGAATAAGAATCTATGAGTATCGCCCAAGGGACTTAATACTATAGACGACGATTAATCACCTTCTCTTACATTCTAATGGCATCCATGGATAGACGCAGCAGCACAACGGTGAGTGGAGGACGCCCAACGAGCCAAGACGACCCAAGTTTACTACTAGCGTTATTGCGATGGGTTCTGGATTCAGTTGAGAACGCGGGCAGGTCCGCTGCAACCGCGCTGACGTTCGTATGTTTGAGTTTGTTCTTGCTGCTTTGGTTTTCGAAATCCGTTACCGCCCAATCGGCGGAGGCAGCCGCGCAGATTCATGTGATTCTAGACGGCTCTGTGGTGGAAAAACCGGTCAGTGGACGATTGTTGGTTCTATTTTCCAAGAAATCAAACCCCGCCCCGATGATGGGGCCAGATTGGTTTTCTCCCGAACCTTTTGTCGCGCTGTACGTGCGCGACGCTCAACCTGGCCAAAACATTTTGGTGACAGACGCTGCCGACGGTTTCCCAAGCCGACTTTCCACGTTGCCTCCGGGCAGGTATTTCGTTCAGGCTGTACTGAATCGGAATCCTGAATTCTCCAATCATAAGGACGGTCCCGGAAACCTCTACTCCCCAATTGCAAGCGTTGTCGTCCGCAGCAATCAACCAGTTTCGGCTACGCTGCGGCTAAATTCAAAAATAGAACCGACCAATTACAACGAAACGCACTTGGCCAGAGTCTTTTCGCGTCGCAGTAAGCTGCTTTCGGATTTCCACCATCGTGAAGTCAAAGATCGTGCACTCGTCTTGTTGCCCCCTTCGTATGTGAGCAATCCAGACAAACGCTATCCGGTCTACTATGAGATCACTGGTTTTGGCGCGACGATTAAAGACCTATTGGGCTACCATAAGCAGAGCGAAGTTGCTGCCGGCGGCGTTGAATTCATTCATGTGATGTTAACTGGCCAGTGCCAATGGGGGCATCATGTTTACGCTGACAGTGCGACTAACGGGCCACGATCCGCTGCATTGGTCGAAGAGCTGATTCCTGCAATCGACAGAGAATTTAGAACAATCGCAAAACCTGAAGCTAGATTTTTGGGCGGTCACAGCAGTGGCGGTTGGGCTTCACTTTGGCTGCAGATTAAGCATCCTACGAAATTCGCTGGCGTTTGGAGCACAGCTCCGGACCCGGTTGATTTCCGGGATTGGCAAGGAACGAATCTATACGAGGCAGATGCAAACGTCTATCGCACGGTCTCCGGAGACAGAAAACCATTAGCGCGGCACGGAACACGCACGTTGCTCTGGTATGACGAATTCACCAAGATGGACGACGTGCTTGGACGCGGCGGCCAAATCAGAAGTTTCGATGCCGTGTTTAGTCCGCTTGAAACAACGGGAGCGCCGGCACGATGCTGGAATCGTCAAAGTGGCGCTGTCAATCAAGAAATAGCAGAGGCATGGAAGCAGTTCGATATAAGTCGGATATTGTTGGAGAACTGGGAAGCGCTCAAGGGCCCCCTCGAGGGCAAAATTCACGTGTTCATGGGAACCGACGATACCTTTCTGCTAACGCGCGCTGCAGAACTACTTGCAGAGCGTCTTGATGAACTGGGCAGTGATGCACAGTTTGAGTTTATTCAGGGACGAAATCACTTTGATCTGGTGGATCCTTTGACGCGCGATCGAATCCACCGTGAGATTGCGGAACGATTTCTCAAAACCAACTAGCATTGAAGTGCCATTTTTTTGCCAGTTTGCGACATTCTGATTCACAGCATTTTCTTCACAAATCATCGGAAGCAGAACTTTGTTAAAAACATTTCCGATTTTCTATATCCAGACCTGCCCAAAAGATCGGCCATTATAAATAATGCCTTCTCCGTGTTGAGACCACGGGATTTTGGAAACGGCAACGCAGCGTGTTATTTGATTATCGTCTGCGCGCACAGTTTCCTTACAAACTAATGCACTTGGCGGGAGCATATTATGGGAGCGATTCTAGCTGCACACGAGGAAAAAGCGCCGAAGCGGCCTGGGCAGCATCAACTTTCGATACGACAGTGGGATGAAGTTTGCAAAACAATCAACATGTCGCTTCGAGAGCAACAAGTTTGCAAGCTTCTTTTTGACGGTATGACCCGTCAAAAGATTGCGGAAAAATTGGAAATTTCAAACCGAACTGTTCGACACCACATGGAGCAGATTCACCTAAAACTTGAAGTCTCTAATCGTGTTGGAGTTGTTCTGCAAATCATTCGACTCCGGGACCTCTTGAGTACTCCCCCCCTGATTTCGTCTCAAGTGAGGGCAACCTCAAATAGCGAAACTGTCGAGCATGAGAAACAGGCCGACGTACCACAAGCGTGATTTTGGGTGAGCTCCCCAACCGCAGGAGCAAACAGATGAGAAATGGGTTATAATAACTTCGTTAAGAACTCTACCCGCCATCAACGTTTGGACTGATCATGCCTGCCATTCCGCGAAACTTTATAGCCACGGCCCTTATCGTTCTATTTATCTCCAACTGCGCCGTGGAAGTTGCGACAGCGCAGGTCACTGATCAACGGCGCGACAACAGGCGTACCTTCGTTGAAAGCCTACTACGAGGACTATTGGAATCGCAACTTGAGCAAGCTCAACAACCCAGACAGCGTCCGGCCATTCCGCAACCGCATATTCAACCGATACCGGGGACACGTGTCCCGGGCGGACGCCCCACGCCAGTTGTCACCAGTGAAAAAATTGTCGTTGTACGTCAAGCGCTTCGCGACTGGTCTGACGAATGCGATCACCTGATCGACGATCTTCGCCAATTAGAACTCACCACACCTGCCGTTCGCCCACTACTGGCTGACGCTTTGCAGATCCGAGTCGACATTGATCTGCTTGGCCGCCGCGCCGCCACATCTCCACACGAGATGTATCTAATGGAAGACTTTAAGGTAGTTGATCGAGAATGGCGACTGCTCAATCATCACCTACAAAGCTTGCCAATAGCTTCGAAGCAATGTCGCCAAGCCATTGATTCCTGCGTGAGATTCGACGAGCGGTTGTGCCAAACCTTTGGTGTAGGGCCGCAGTTCGACGATCATCAAGTTCTTCAATTAGCGTCCCAGCTAGCGACAAACCTTAATCATCTTGCCCAAAATATTCGCTATGAGGTTAGAGAGCAGCCTGCATCGAGCAACATGATACGGCAGTGTCGGAATTTGCACTCAATGATTCAGCAGTCCCCTTCGGTCATTCGCCGCCAAGACTATGGAGCTGTCACTGCGTTGTATAAGGATGGTTTGGCGCGGTGGCGAAATCTAAGTCGAGAAATTTGTAAATATCCCAGCCAACGTTTGCGACATGACGTCCAAGACATTGAATCGATCGGGCGACAAATCCAAGACCAACTGTACATACCGTATAAGATTGATCGTGAATACCTTGCACAACTTTCGGCAAACGTAGGCGTCAGCAGTGGAAACGTTTTCCAACAGATCACGCTACAGGATCTATTGGCTTTAGAAGACCCCGCGGGCATTCTGTTGTCGGCGAAACAATTTCAGCAGCAATGCGAGCAATTCAGCGGTTCGATTCGCTCGAACGCCAGCCTTGATCAACTGGCTACCGAGTTCACCGTATTCGAATCCAACTGGAACGGCATGCACACGCAGTGCGGTTCGTTTATTGATCCAAGATTGAAATTGCAAATGGACGAGATGAATTACTCGATGCAGACGCTGCACGAAGCATTCGGCTCCCAGCCACTTTTAGATCACGGTTCAATGCTGCGAGTGGCCGCCGACCTCGAGCATCTGTCGCATGAACTTGAAAATTTGGCCGCCAGCGCATCAGGTAACATCCTGCGCCCCGTGAAGAATTTTCACAAACGCTGCTACGAGTTAAACGAACGCACGTTAGCTGACAGATTGTATGACCCTAAACCATCTAAGTTAAATCAGATGTTTAGTTCTTGGTCAAAATTCAAAATGGCTCTTGCAGGCTACAACGGTCCCAACGCAGCGTCACTTAACGCTTACCGACGGCAGATCGAACCATTGATGGTCAAGCTTCAAGTCGTTTATCAGCAATAGGACAAATTCGCTCGGCTAGCCTCATCCAAACTACTTTCGGTTCCGCACCTTGATGTACTTGCGAGTCGCTTTTGGCTTTCCCCCCTTGCTGCGGTCTCCAGTACCGGTCGGTTTGGAGCTTGAATCAGCATTGGATTTGCTTGCCGAAGCGGCTTTACTTCTCATTGGGTTGGATGTCCCTTTATCAGTTTCAGGGGGGCGTCCTGAACGACTTGGTCGTTTGCGTAAACTCTCGCTGGAACTGATCGACTTACGCCCGCGATAGCCAGACGACTCGCCGCGACCGTGGGAACCTCCACCACGTGTACGTTCAGCGCGTTGGCGTTTAACGAAATTGGTGGAGCCATTGTTAGATTTTCGGCGTGGGCGACGAGGACGCTGGTTGTCAGAGTAATCCTCAGTCGTTTTGGAGATCTGTAAACGCTGACCTCCTACACTTACGTTCCGCAGAATATCCAAAACATCAGAGGAGATATCCGCGGGCAAATCAACAATTGAAAAACTGTCAAACAACTTGACGCGTCCAATCTCACGATTCTGAAATCCGCCTTCGTTAGCAATTGCCCCAACGATGTTGCCGGGGCCTACACCGTGGTTCCGCCCAACCTCAATTCGATAGGCAGCCTTGTCTCGGTCGGAATGGCTTACTTTCCCGTTCCGCCCTCGACGCGAGGTCTGTTCGTCTGTCAACAACAGTGGCGATGTTCCTTGCGCCATCACGGCTAGGGCAG
>CAYTPS010000224.1:0-8627 GCA_964439245.1 uncultured Pirellulaceae bacterium
GGCCAGTTCATGGGCGGTGCCCGCGGCCAGCGTCCCCAATGCCTCGACCTTTTCGTTGCGAGCCTGTTGCTGTTGAACGTTTCGCACGGCCGCCTGCTGCAGCCGCACCTCGCCGGTCAATCTCGTCATGAAGTAGACGATCACGCTTGAGCAAGTCGCAAAGGCGACCAACAGAGAAAGATGGTTCAGCGTTAACCTGCCCGCACGTCGAAATGCTGGCAACCCCATGTCCAAGTACTCAAGGTCCATGTGCTCAAACGCGATCAAGACCAAGCACAGATTCGCCAATACGTTAATTCCCCAGGCCCATTTCCGGTCTAGTATCAGTGCTCCCAAGCTTACATTGACCAACATAAACAGCAAGAACGGATTATTCGGACCTCCGGTGGCAAACAGCAATGCTGTGAGCGAAAGCACATCCATCACCATGACCAATCCCAAAACCGAAGGCCAGCCCGGCACAGTATCCGCTTGAGCAATTGTAGTTTCGGGTAATTGTAAATTTTCGGCCGCGGAACCGGATCTAGCAAACCATAGAGAAAGCAACACATTGGATATGGCAGTCACCGAAATAACCACTAGCATTGCCCACAACGCAGGAAGCTCTGTCTGAAAGAACACAACTGCACCCAGGATCGCTGCAATTTGTCCTACGACAGCCACCCAACGCAGATTGATTAGCCACGGAGCATTGAGAAAACTTGTTGCAAAAGACTGGGGCATAGAAATTTCAATGGGAGAAAAAATCGACTGAGCTACTTTCGTAACTTAGGTCCACGTGTGACAAAATCATAGCACCGCTCATTGTTAAATCGCCATTACAGGCTAACCTGAGGCAATCCTACATTATCAAAAGCCAAACAAGCCCATGAACCGGACTTCCACGGAAATAGAAACAGTAAAAATCGGCAATCAGCAATCGAGCATTGCCGAGCCGATGGCAACACTTTCTCCGAACGCGCTTCGCTGGATTTTGGCGGCTATGTGCGTCACCCCAGTCGTGATCATTTTGGCACTCTTTAGCTATATGCCGCCAGTCTATGAAGGTCTGCTCGAGGCGAAACTCACGGCAACAGGCTTGCCACCACAGGTCTATTATGACGAAAAGTATTACGAGCGAGTTGGCCATGAAGGCGGGCAACTGGTTGTCGAGAACCTGAGTGATCAGGACTGGACGCATCTGAACATTCAGGTGAACAAGCATTACCAAATCATCGACAAAGTGCCCATTAAGGCGCACAGTGTCAAAGCGTTTGATCTCGACCGATTCGTCAATCGCACTGGTGCGCGATTTAGTTTGCGCTACAACGAGCTGACTTCTGCAAGAATTTACGCACGACGTCCCACGCGTGATCGCGCAACCTACGCGTGTAACTTCGAAAACGGTGAACCGGTCGAACTTGAAGAAACGATCAAGGCGCGGGCGCGAACCAAAGCCCAAGAAGTCGCGAAAGCACAGCGCTGAAAAGCAAACGTGCTATTCGACAGAAGCCTTCGCCACAAACTGCGAAGCATTTTGGAGATAGGAATTCTCTCCCGGCTTAAAGCCGCTCACCGAACTGGCGGATGTATAGACCGCTCGCAATCCATCGCTCCATATCTCTGTCGTTTGTGAGTTATTGGCTGGAAAGAAACTCTCGTATCGCTTGCCTAGATTTTCTATCAATTGTTTGGCCAGTTGACTTTCGGCTGACGCATCTTCTTCGGGGGACACAGAAGACATTTCCTGAGGCTCCGCGTGCGACGGGGCATCAGGAATAGCTTGAGGACTGAGGCTGCGGATCGAGGAAACCAACGCAGAGCGCACGCAACGGTCGTCCAGCCCCGCTTGCTCATCCGCGAACGCGAGAATTGTTTTTTCGATCGCCAGCAAAACCATAGCGTTCTTGTTGGTGAACTGGTTACGCTCGCCAGTCTTCATGGTCAGCGGCTTGACCACAGCGGGTCTTGCTATCCCCTTTTTCTCTCGCTTTTTTAGCCGACTAAGCAATTGCTTGCGTTTCTTGTCTGCTCCCATAACATTCACAATCCTTGGCCAAAACAGGCTTTTCAAAACCCAAGTGGCCCCTCAGTCACCCTCTTGGCGTCAGTCAGCGTGCGATTTATCCATATCAACAATTTTGCTAGGATACTGATTCTCCGATACTCCGTAAATGTTTGAATTCAGCGCAACAAAGGAAACCCGTGACGAGCGAACAGACCAGCCAACTCAAGAGCGACCTTGAAGCTCGACTTGCCCCCTATGGCCAATCCCATGTCTTGCAGTTCTGGGACCGACTGACTCCTGAAGGCCAAGAGAAACTATCAGATCAGATTTTCGGTTACGACCTCGAACAACTTGGCCAACTCTTCGAGCAAAAGGAAGCGGCAAACCACTGGGATGAACTAGCGAAAAAAGCCAGTGTGCCACCAGCGATAACGCTGGCAAATTTTGCCAATGCTGAATCTTACGGCGCCGCGTGGCAAACCGGGGCCGAATTACTCGAGCAGGGTAAGGTCGGCATGATTATCACGGCCGGCGGTCAAGGTAGCCGGCTAGGGTTTGATCACCCCAAAGGCATGTTTCCAATCGGCCCGGTCAGCGAGATGACACTGTTTCAGATCTTTTTTGAAAAAGTAATGGCACGGGCCAATCAGTTCGGCTCAAAGGTACCAATCTACATCATGACAAGTCCGCCAACCCACGAGGAAACGATCGAGTTTCTGGAGGCGGAAAACTATTTTGGCATGGCCCCACACGACGTCAAAGTATTTTGCCAAGGCACGATGCCCGCGGTGGATCATGACGGCAAACTCTTGTTGTCTAATATCGGTGAGATTTTCGCCAGCCCTGACGGCCACGGTGGAGCCTTGCTGGCGTTAGAGAAAAGTGGGGCGCTGGACGACATGCAAGGGCGCGGCGTTGAACACGTCTTCTATGGGCAGATCGACAACCCTCTCGTACAGGTTTGCGACCCTGCTTTACTTGGATACCATGCCAAAAGCAAATCCGAAATGACGTCGCAGGTAGTCCGCAAAACCGATCCACTTCAAAAAGTAGGAAACGTGATTTCTGTCGGCGGCGTTGTGCAGATCATCGAGTACAGCGACTTATCCGAGACTTTTGCACGCGAGACGCGTGCCGATGGCAAGCTAAAACTGTGGGCTGGAAGCATTGCCGTTCATATCTTCAAGACTGATTTCTTTCTACGCATGAGCGAAACTGCAAACTCGCTCCCATTTCACCGCGCTCACAAAAAAGTTGCATTTATCGATACTGATGGCAAGCACGTGACACCAGAGGCCAATAACGCCATCAAGTTCGAAAAATTTATATTTGACCTGCTGCCTTCGGCCAAAAACGCAATCATTTGCGAAGTCGATCCAGCAGACGGTTTCTGTGCTGTCAAAAATGCGCCACCAGCTACTGCAGAGACGCCTGATCACGTCAAACAAGCCATTAGCGACTTGCACACAAGGTGGTTCAAAGAGGCCGGTGTTGAAGTTGCCGACGGAGTGACTGTGGAAATTAGCCCGCTGTTTGCCGCTGACGCCAAACTGCTTAAGGAAAAGATCGCGGCAGATCCTTCACTTGGTAAGCCGATTTCCAAAAACACCTTTTTCAAATAGTGCCCAATCACCGCCGACAAATTTAAAGACTCTTTTTCCTAAGAGACCAAACATGCTATACGCAACCATTATGGCCGGCGGAGCCGGCACGCGTTTCTGGCCGGCCAGTCGTAAACAGTCGCCCAAACAACTGCTCAATCTGGCTGGCGATCGGTCCATGATTCAAGCAACCGTTGATCGACTAGAGGGACTCTGCCCGCCAGAAAATTTATTGATTGTGACCAATGAAATCTTGGTCAATCCTATCGCCGAGCAACTCCCGGCGTTACCCGCAGCTTCCGTTATCGGGGAACCAGCCAAACGCGATACGGCTCCCTGCATTGGACTGGCGGCGGCATGGGTGGCGGCAAAGGACCCGGAAGCCACGATGGTCGTCATGCCGGCCGATCACGTGATCACGCCTGATGATGTTTTCCAAAAATCACTCCAACACGCTGCGGATCTCGTAGAACAGGACCCCACCCGCATCGTGACCTTTGGTATTAAACCCAGTTACCCTGCAGAGGTATTTGGCTATATCGAACGCCAAGGAAAGCCGCTTTCGGGTTCAGCATTCCCCTCGTTTGAAGTGGCGCGCTTTCGCGAGAAACCCGATGCGAAGACGGCCGCCGACTTTTTGGCCAAAGGCACTTTTTACTGGAATGCTGGAATATTTGTTTGGAAAGCCAAAACCATCCTCGACGCATTGGAAAAGCATCAGCCTCAGATGTTTGCCCACATCCAAAAGATCGCCAGCACCATCGACACGCCAGCATTTCAGTCGACGCTGGAGACAGAGTTCACTGCGATTAAGGGAACGTCGATTGATTATGCGGTCATGGAAAACTACGACAACGTGCTGGTCGTAGAAGCGCCATTTACGTGGGACGATCTAGGAAACTGGACGGCCGTACCACGTCTAAAAGGCACCGACGATGACGGCAATACAATAACGGGAAAGTCCATTTCGATCGACAGCACAGGTACTCTGGTACATGGTGATGACGATCATTTGATAGTGACCGTTGGGCTAGAGGACATGATCGTTGTACGCACTCCCGACGCAACGCTAATTGCCTCACGCAAGGACGAGGCGAAGATAAAACAGGTCGTCGCCGAATTGGAATCGCGGGATTGGAAAGAGTATCTTTAGTAAGGTTACTTTTTACATTCTATATCCACAGAAAATCGCAAGACGTATCCTTCAACGCCCGCAGCGCCGTGAAACGGCGTTCAACTAGGTAGCATTGAATGCTTACTCCGGACAACCAACCTACACTTCCCATCACTGGACGGCTGGCAGGCATTGATTTTGGCACCGCACGCATCGGAGTTGCTGTTTGCGATCCCAGCCAAAAATGGTCAAGTCCATTAGACATCCGCCATTGTACAGCCTGGACTCCGGAAGTTCCGCTGGCAGATTCAGATGCCGAATACTTCCGCCAGTTGGCAACAGACGAACACTTGGTTGGCTGGGTCGTCGGCTTGCCACTGCATGCCAGTGGTGACGCAAGCGAGAAATCTGAACAGGCGGTCAGCTTTGGAAACGCACTTTCGCAAGCGACCGATCTACCAATCAACTGGATGGATGAACGGTTCACCACCGCAGCTGCCAGAGAGATTCTCAACGCCGGCAATCTTTCAGCGAAAAAACGCAAAGCAGCGTTGGACAAGATCGCCGCTCAGGTGATTCTGCAATCGTTCTTAGATTCAGATCGCAGTCGCCATCACTCGGAGCAGGACCACGCGCTTGAATGACAAGTTTGTGGTAACCACAACGTCAACTGTATCTCGAGGTAACTGCGACGGACAATCTCATTCGCTGCGACCAAATACAGCTCATTTCGACCTTGAACCAGTGGCCCCAATCGGCTCCTCTCAAGTTCCGCACACATTAAGGACTTGGAACTGCCACTAAGGCAAATTTGGACATCTGAAGTCAAATAAAACAGTAGAAATTGGTTTGCACCGAGTAAATTTCAGTTTAACATTAGTACCTCGGTTTTATCCACTTCCAGGGAAACCTGACGAAAATCACCATGATTCAAAGAACTCTGATCGTTATTGCGGTAGTGAGTTTGTTCTCACCAATCTGTAACGCCAGCACTATTGTCTACGATAATCTAGACGGTGCCACTACTACCAATGCCACCCCCAACGATCTCTCTGCACCCCTTGGTGGCGAAACGGTCGATGACGTGACTCTTGCTACAACAACCACGGTAACAGGAATCAATTGGTCTGGCTTGTATTCGGCATCTTTTGGTGGCGGTGACGGAGCCGTCGCAGCAGCGGACGATAACTTTCAAATTAGAATTTACTCTGACAGCGGCGGATCCCCCGGCTCTCTTCTGCAAACGTTTGCTGTCGGCAATGCCGTCAACAGAACACTCGGCATCAATCGTGCATTCTCCGGTACAACGATTCAGAGTTTCGATTATTCGGCAGAAATCAATTTCGTATTCAATGGAGGTGTCACCCACTGGCTGTCAATCCTCAACAACACTGCAGGCGACGGTGACGATTTTTATCAGAGCGTTGTTTCTCCGGGAGGAAATGCGTTCGGCGATCTGAACCCAAACGATGGAGTTTTCCTTTCTCAAGGATTTGAACTCGATTTCCAGCTAACCACGGTTCCCGAGCCCAGCTCCATTGGAATTTTGGCGTTGGGATTGATGGGCCTACTCACTCGACGAAAACGTTCTTGATCAAACGTAAAGTCACTCACAAAATCAAAATCTTCAACCGCATTCGGTTGAAGATTTTTTTATGCGCATACCTCAAAACGTATGTCGTGAACTATGCGTATTCCTACGTTGTAAGGTTGACCTTACTGCCGTGTTGCTACGGCAAATAAGGTTTCACTCACTACTTCTTCCCCGCGTGGCGCAGCATTACATCTTCCTGATGTTGCGCAGATTCCCGTTGTAGCTTTTTTTCAGCAAGATCTTTGTTTCTCTGATAGCTTATGTGGCGATGGACATTGTTGACAAAGTAACCAGGGCGTCGAGGATCAAAATGCAATACCACCTTTCTGAACAAGAATTCGAACGAGCGTTAGGATGGAAACGAAGGGTTTGGACGGACGCTGAAGAACGAGCCAACCTAAAGCGTTACCTTGCACTTCAGCTTGCCTCTGCAGGTCTTAATGTAAACGTAGAGGACGAATCATCTACAGAAATCCCATCAAGCCTCGTGGAAAACTTGCGCGAGAAAGGGCGTTTACTCTCCGAGTATCGTGCGCCGGTGGACAAGCGAATTGAAGCTTTTCTCAAGAACCATTTTGCTGACCTCGATCTGGCGACGCCCCTTCAGGTTCCTTCTCCAACACTCGTTCTTGATCGACACGGCATGGCGCGCGAGCTCAGCCTACCGCAGGGTGGTAATCACTTCTCGAACAAGCTGGTCGAAAGCCACCGTCTGGACAACGGCATTCTGAACAACCCAGTTCACGATCGCCGTACGACTCAGGGCACGTTTCATATCGTCGAAGGTCCTCTAGCTATTCCGGGAGACAAACGAGCGGTTCCTAGAAACGTATTCGCCAACTTGTATCAGGCAGCGCTCAAACCGCCAACCGATTTAATGTTGCTTCCCTACACGAGCGAATCCAGTCGCCCCTCGTTCACATGGGTATCGCTAATGTTACGACCATTGGTATGCCCTGAGGTAAAAGGACAGTGCCCGCGCCAAACTTCCGAAGTTCGATTCTTCGTCCCAGGCAGCTTGGTCAGCAACCTCGATTTCGTCGAATCAATTTTCGGCAACGCCGGAGATCCGCTAGTGCCAAGCAACGACGCAGCTTTGGATGTCGAAACTTGGAGCGGCCACAGCGGTTGTGTCATTCTGGCACCTCACTTGACGTCGACATTGAAGAAAGATCTCGGCCTACCTCACATCAGCGAAGCAACCGATCGGCAAAAACGGGACCGCATGTGTTGGGAGTCTCCTGATGAACTTTACAACGACGGTGTTGCGTTTAAGGTCACCTGCCGCGACGCCACTGGAACCACCGTCACTCTGATCGCCGATAATTACTACGGCTATTGCAAGAAAGAAGTTAAGACTCAAATCAGCTTCGCCGCCAATCTGATGGGGGGCGTTGAAGAAGAACACGCCGGTGGAGCATTGGCATTCGCTTCTTATTCGCTGGGCGATGAATTTCAGGTTAACAGCCGCCGCTACAACGGACGTACGTTCGAAGATGTCGCAAGAGATTACGTTTCATTTATCGACATCCGCCCTGAGGGCTACGGCGTTGATCGCAATTTCCCCTCAATCCACTACATCCCCGAAAATGCGAATGTTTCACTGATTGACAAACACGTTTCGTGGACATCACAAGACGGCCGCCAAAACAAACTCAAGCTTTCACCGAAGCACGTTTACATTGCACCAAGTGGTTACAAAATCCGCTTGGAAAAACACCCTGCAGCCCCATCGTGGCGTCTAGTCGGGACTGTTGGCGAAGGAGTTTTCTGTCATAAACCCTGCACCGTAAGTGGCGGTGGTAAAAGTGAAATCAGTAAGAGTCTCAGCGACTATATGATTTATGGCCCAATCTTTGTCGCCGATCAGGAGAAAGACTTTGAAAAACTTGAAGAGATCTTCAGCAAGGACTATACCGATCGCTGGAATGAAAATTATGCCGATCGACCGCTCTACAAGGATCAGCCCAGTCGAAGCGTGTTAGACCCCGCTCGTTCATTGGGAAGTACGATCAAGATGCTGACCCCGGCACCTGAATTTAATGACGAGTATAACCAGTGGCTGGGGACGATCGCGGACAATGTCTATGCGATGGCGTTGATCATCAAACGGTTCACCAAACCGGGCATGGAAGACGCTTGGAAAGAGCATTTTGGCGTCGACATTGTCAACGGATCGATGGGGCACGAATTGAAAATCGGCGATCGTCCGCTGGTCGGTACGTACCTGCGAGCCGGTCTGACCGAAGGGCGCTGGCGCACTTTCAAATTGCGTCAGGACTTTATGGCGGCCGCCAAAGTTCAACGCGAAGACGACATCACCGTCAGCAC
>CAYTPS010000225.1:0-8613 GCA_964439245.1 uncultured Pirellulaceae bacterium
TCCCGCTACCGGCTGGATCGAGGAGAGAAAACGAAGTAAACGAGCCACCAGGTGCATTGGATGCAGTACCAGATGCGGGTGCGCCATCGTTGAACACCACGCCTCCTGTAAACGAAACTACGCTAGGGTTGTCGTTTGTGAAATCGATATCCAATTGGTTAAAATCAAGATTTTCATCGGCGAAAATGAACACTGTCGATGCATCAGCATTTGTCGTCGGTACCCTTGAGAATTCGTCAAAGGAGAAAAAGAAATCCTGAGCCGAAACAAACGCGGGGCTGCTGGTCATCAAAAGGGCCGCGGCAAGTAAATATTTTTTCAACATGGTTGCTGCCTTAAAAGTTTAGATTCATTGGTTAGTTTATAGCCCAAAAAGCCTTGTGATTCTTTTGATCTTCTGCGTCGAGCAAAAATTCCGGCAACACCCAAGATCAAAAGCGTTGCTGAAGATGGTTCAGGAACAACTTCGAGGCCAACCAAAGTTGCCGATCCAACCGTTACTGGAATCTGCCCGACTCCATCGTTGACGATACCTAAAGGGCCAAGTTCAAAGCCGAATTCTACCGTACCTACGCCCGTAACGTCAAAGTCTATTTCAGCAAGTAAAAAACCATTTGCTCCAGCGCGGAATTTGGAAGTGCCAGAACCGGGTACTTGGCCACGACTCAGAAACGAAGTAGCGAAAATTCGACCGCTAGTTGCAGTAAGCTGATCTAGATCGAACGAAGTGAACGCTCTTGGAAGTTCAGGAACAGTCGCCCCCCCGTAAACGCAGGTGGGTTGAACGTACTACCACCGGTAAAGGACACGACTGCAGCATTGCTGAGGAAAAAGTTGAGATCAAGTTGGTTGAAGTCAAGATTTTCATCTGCAAAAAGGTATACCGTTCCGGGCGTTGGTCCCGCGAATACATTTTGCGTATCCACTCTTGAGTTTTCGTCGAAGGACCAAAAGAAATCCTGAGCCGAAACAAATGCTGGGCTGCTGGTCACGACGAAAGCAATAGCAAGGAGAAATCTAATAGACATGGAAATTTTTTAAGGTGTTCAAAAAAGGTCTACATCGAGAAGTAATTTAAAGCGGTTGGAATACAGGCGAAGCTAAGTCCACCTTGCGGTTCCGCCCCAACAAACCGCCACCGGTCGGCTGGATAGTAGAGTTCGATTGTAGGCCCCTGAACTTCACGTCGCAAGAAAAATGAAAAAAACCGACCGCGCGGTAACAACCATGGGACCGCCGGCGAGCAAGTGATGTATTTCCCCGTTTTACGGCTACCTCCCACAGAGCAAGGAAGCCAGCCTTGAGATATTCCGCATTGTGCAGTGCAAGGTCACAGTTTACCGCCTGAAGGCAGAGCGACACACCTGAGGCACCCGGCCATGCGGTCTGGCTTAGAACGCTTCTACCTGCTCTCCTCCAGCGATCGTTCCCAACGCCTTCCAAGCTTCGGGAGAGATGTTGCCTGAGATTGAATGCGTTGAACCATCGACGAGGCCCGCCGAAACGAGATTGCCCGCATGGTAACTTCGAGAGGTGATGGCAGCGTAGGTTGCCTTGGTGGTACTGTTACCTTCTTTTTCAGAATTCACATCAATGTCGTAGTCAACTCCGTCCAACTCGAACGGGACAACAGTGTTTGGGGGAAAAACCGTCGTAATTCCCGAATGGTGCACTCGCCCATCGCACCACTCTGTATGTCCGGTGTTACTGTTGGTTTCCGGCCCAAGTTTAAGTTCGCCCGTGATTCCCTGAAAAGCATTAGGATCCGTTGGTGGAACAGCACCAGGATCTGGTGTGTTGCGGACATACGAGGTGAATGCTTTCACTTCAGCCACACAAAGGGTATTGCTGCTACCGTCGCTGATTGCCCCGAATCGCACCTCGCCGTTGACATAAAAAAGTCCGTCACCTCTTCTACCGCTTGCCGGGTCGTAGACAAGCCACGATCCAAAGTTAAACCCATAGTTTTGTGGGTACACAAACGGTCCACCATTTTTGATCCGTACGGTATCGTTGGCTTCGCTAGGGCATTGATACATCGGCACTCGGAGCGTCGGAACGCCAGAGGACAAATTCGGTTCATCGCTCCAAGGAACACGAAAGTCGATATCGCGGTAGGCATTCGCCTGTTCACAAAACGGCAGCAGTTGCGCGTGGACAGACCACGATCCATTGCCGGTCGCGGTGGCCCCAGCATCCAATTGATAGGCCGAGGGAAATGTCGATGGGCAGATTCAAATCCCAATCCGCTAAGCACAATTTGGCGGACATTGTTAAGGCAAGCCGTCCTTCGCGCTGCCTCTCGAACCTGCTGCACCGCCGGCAGCAACATGCCAATCAAGATACCAATGATCGCGATCACCACCAAAAGTTCGACTAGCGTAAAACCAATTTTGTGATTACTTCTCATACGCACCATGACATTTCCCAAATGACAACAGTTGCAACGGGGTTGAAAGACGGAAGAAGTATAGTGAGCGCCACCACCGAAGACAACAATTAACCGTCCTCAGTCGCTCGTCCGGTTTGCGCGGCGATCAATTCGTTCGGTCTGGATTCCTCTTGCTCAAATCGTCCCATTAGATATCCAAGCCCCCAGTTTTGAACGAGGCCACCGGAAATCAGTACAGCGATCGCGACAGAGGCTAAAACGTCACTGGGCCAGTGTGCTAGAAAGACAACACGTTGAAGTGAGGCCAAACACGCCAAGAAGACATAGAGATACTTCCCTTTTGGAAACAGCCAACACATGCCGATGGCTAAGCCGACAACCGCCGCAGTATGGGCCGACGGAAACGACTGACTTTGGTAGACGAGGTTAAACTCCCCCTGCAACATCAAGCCTTCCCAGGTTTCGGCACTCGTATCTGGGTAGCTTGGGACAAGCAGTTGATCAAGATAGCTGGTCGGTCGCCTACGGACCACGATTGTCTTGACTGCGTGTACGATCAGGGGTGGCCAGATCACACACATCAGTAATCGCAGTAGATGCCGCCTGTATTCCGGAGCCATCACCCATGTCGCCCAAACCACTACAGCTACGCACATTCCATGAGCGAAGAACTCAGAGAGTTTCAGAATCCGGCTGGCATCGCCGGGCAGCATATCGGGATTGAGAAATTGCAACAAAGCAATATCGAAATCGGCCACAAGCAACGCCAGCAGACCGCACAGGACAGCACCGAAAAACATCCAGCGATATCTGACCGCAGTTCGGACTTCTGATCGCGTCGTGAAGTGTCGGATTAAGGACATGGATTTAAAATCAGTAGTCGATGACGCGAAAGAGCTAAAAATGCGTTAAACGAAAACCACGTCGTGGATGAGGTAAAGGCCCCGTTCGGCATACAAATTACCCCTAGGACCCGAAACCTCTTCCACTCCGAAAGTTACTACTGACTCTTCACAGGCTTGGCTACGAAAAAGCGTTTACTTGACTGCGGCGACGGCAGCATCGTAAGCTGGCTCATCTGCAATCTCAGGAACCAATTCGGTGTAGGCAACTTTGCCTTCAGCGTCGATGACCACAATTGCTCTAGCTAACAAGCCTTTGAGTGGCCCGTCAACAATAGATACTCCGTAGCTATCGCCAAAACCACTGCAGCGAAAAGCAGACGCATTGGTAACGTGATCGACATTGTTTGATTCGCAGAAACGCTTCTGCGCAAAAGGCAGGTCCTTCGAAACGTTCAAGATCACTGCGTCGCCCAATTCGCCGACCTTCGAATTGAAGGTCTTGACGCTAGTAGCACATGTAGGTGTATCGAAGCTGGGGACGATGTTCAGGATGACTTTTTTTCCGGCAACTGATTCAAGAGTCACGTCGCCTAGGTCTCCTCCGACAAGCGTAAATGCTGGTGCTGCAGATCCAACTGCTGGTAAATCGCCACTGGTGTTGCACGCGTTGCCTTTAAGAGTAATTCCAGCCATATGTTCGTTTTCCTTTTCAAGAATTAGTGTTTGTAAGTTCTGTTCTGTTTCTGATAAAAGTTTGCTAGGCCTACTGACCGTCGCCAAGATCGAGATCTTCTATCTCGCTTAACTCTTCCTCGAGTTCGCTTATTTCGTCGCCAACAATGATCCTTTTTCCGTTGGCATCTACTGAGATCTCTTTTGTTTTGACCGATGTACCTTGCGGGGCAAAAACAATTCTGTAAGTGCCGCTACCCTCTGGCCCGCTTACGGTCCCCGTCAGCACAACCTCTTGTCCTTGCGCCGATTGGGTGGGCGGCTCTACATTCAGGGGGCTACCCAGCTCAGCTTGGACGGCGGGAGAATTCGCGATCGAGTCCTTCGCGGCCTCCATTTCAGCGAAAACGCCAGCGCCCAAGTACCCAACAACGCCAATTCCTCCCAAGCACAACAGGCTTACGAGCAAGCAACCGACGCCCGCAAAAATCCAAACCTTATTTCCTTTTTTGGGCGGTGGCACGCTACCAACGGGCGGTTGGTATCCAGGCTGTATGTCGCTCATCCGATTCTCTCCCTAACTTCATTGGTTAATCCGAGTGGCGCCATTCCCTTGATGGGCGACACTTGTAAGATTTGGAGGTCGATTGTAACGCCATGGCGACAACATAAAAAGGTCCACCTGCAGATGCCTAACCAATACGCCAGTGTCCACCGTCTCTCTTCTGACCCGATTTCAGCGGTGACGGAGGCTTCGATGATGGTCAACGAGGCATTGGGAGGCGAAAAAGCGGATTTGATTTTTGCATTTTCCGCCGGATACGCAGGTGCAGAATTTGATCTGGCGATGCCGAAAATTTCGGCGTTAACAGGATGTGACAACGTCGTCGGCATCAGCTGCGTGTCGCTGATCTCGGGCAGCCAAGAATTCGAGAATCAAACCGGCATCTGTCTGTGGGCGGCCCGTTTCGAGAAAGGGCAGGTTCTTCCGTTTCGTTTAGAGTTCAACTCGCAGGCCGGTGAGCAATTCTTCGCAGGCTGGCCAGAGGAATCTGAAGCGTTGTGGGAACACGACCCTAAACTTTTCTTTTTAACCGATCCGTATTCTTTCCCGGTGGACGCACTGCTGGCGCGAATTGGTGAGGAGCACCCCAACATCAAGGCTTTCGGTGGAGTTGCCGACGGAGCGTCACGCCCGGGAGAAGCCCGATTGCTATTAGGAACACAGACGTATACCGAAGGGGGCATCGCCGTCATGGTCAGCGGCGTTGCCATTGAGTCCATTGTCTCCCAAGGTTGTCGCCCGATCGGCAAGCCACATATCGTGACGTCGGCGGAGCGTAACCAAGTCATTTCGCTGGGAGGAAAGCCCGCTTTCGAAGTGCTGAAGTCGACGTACGACGAACTGCCTACCCAAGACAAGGCGAAAGTTGAACAAGGCTTACACCTGGGTATCGCGATGACCGAATTGAAAGACAGCTTCGAGTACGGCGATTTTCTGATTAGAAATGTGATCGGAATCGACGAAGAGCAGAAATGTTTCGCACTCAGCGACTACGTACGAATGGGAAAGACCGTGCAGTTCCATATTCGAGACGCTTTGTCAGCCTCCGCTGAATTAGAATCGATGCTCCAAAAAGCCAAAGAGAAAATGGCAAAGTCTGCGAAAACAGGGGCTCAGGCGGCGCTTGTCTTCAGTTGCAACGGTCGCGGTTCGTGGTTGTTTCCGGAACCTCATCACGACGCTGAGATGATTAACAAGGTACTGGGAAAGCTAGATTGTGCGGGATTCTTTGCCGCCGGCGAAATTGGATCCGTTGGCGATCAAGCCTTCTTGCATGGCTTCACAGCCAGTGTGGCGGTTTTCCAGTAAGTTATCTAGAGTACAGGAGGCTTCTGGCTGGTCGTATCGCGACGATGTACAACGTCACCAAACAAGCACAAACCATAATTAAGAATTCTTTTCTTCACCGAACTGATGACAGAAGTTGACTCGAACAAGAGATCGTCTCGAAAGATACTGATCGTTATCGCCAAATGGTTGGTCTCGATTGCCATCATTTCGATGTTGGTTATCTCTCGCAAAGAAGAAATGTTCGAGTTCTTCGATTCAGAGAAACGCTACCACTGGTGGATCGTCGGCTTGTTCACGATGACCGCAGCTTTCACGATCAGTTACCTGCGCTGGCACTCTCTGGCCAATGCCATTGAACTCAAACTGACTGTTATGGAAGCAATTAAGCTGGGGTTCATCGGATCGTTCTTCAACGTGGTGGCCTTTGGAGTTGTTGGAGGCGATTCATTGCGCGCGTTTTACGCTTCCAGACACTCCCCCGGAAGAACGCCCGAAGCCATTTTGAGCGTTTTCATTGACCGGGTGATTGGCCTGATTGTGATGTGTGGATTCGCGGCAACCGCATTCCTGTTGAACGGAATTCCCGGCGAGCCTTCAGCCGACAAAACGGCTATAGAATTTGGATGTACGATGGCCGGTTTCGCATCGATTGCCGGAGTGATTGCTTTGTTGGTAATGCTTTACTTCCCTGGTCTAAAGCAGACCCGCCTGTTTCGTTGGTTGATTGGCCTGCCCAAGCTTGGTGGGGCGTTGGAAAGAGTCATGGATGCCGCCGCACTATACAGCCAGCGGAAACAAGTCATTCCGCTGGCGATGTTTATGAGCCTGTGCACTAATTTGTTGTTCGCGATCACGATCTATCTTGTCGCGTTGGCAATCGCACCTGAGGTACCCAACTTCGGCGATCACTTGGTCATCGCCCCAATTGCGATGGTCGCCAACTCGTTGCCGCTACCGGGAGGAATCGGTGGAATGGAAGCAGCAATGGCTTACCTGTACAGCTGCTTCGGAAACGCGGGGGGAATTCTAGTAGCGCTGGGCTATCGGCTCTGCATTTTGTTTGTATCGTTAATTGGTTGGATCGTCTGGCTGACTTTAAAACAGACCGTCACCGCAGAAGTTGCCGTAAAACACACCAGTGAATAGGCAGTGAAACTCAGCAACCGTCACGTTAATCGACCCCAAAAAAAAGCCTCCTGAACAATTGTCAGGAGGCATTTTTAATCTAGGCGTCTCAAGACAGGGAGACTACAGTTGGCCACCCGCTCCGCCGCCAATACCGCCTCCTCCGCCACCGCCACCGCCAGCAACACCCCCGGCAGTATCAGCACTGCCAAGTGTATTAAAGTTAGAGACAGACTGAAGATCGGTGATGAATGGTGACAGGCTGACCATCACGTACAAACGATCAGACGTCGTCGCATGCTGAACTTGCAGTGTTGTCGAAAGTTGGAAGAACTGAATGTTTGGCTGATAACCGACGACACCGGGGTTTAATCCCGGGTCGTTAGCAAGTTGATCAAGGGCAAACGGGTTGCCTTCCCTTGCACCTTCAATCAGACCGCCGTAGTAATCGCTGGCTGCGGAGGAACTATAGCTGCTGGCCAATTGTTGAGCCAAAATCTGTCGCTTGGCAGCCATCTGTTGCATCTGCTGTGCGACCGCCGTGTTGACTGTGTGCTCTTCCAACGAATCAGTTCGCCGCCCCTTGGCAAGTGTGAAATTGACCAAAGCACCTTTGTCGCCGATATCCACGAGTTTTGCCTCGCGTGTCTCGTAGGGAGAGTTGACATTGTGGCGTACGTCCACGTTAACTTTTCCAGATGTCACTTTACCTGTTTGCTTACGTACGATCACTTGGTAATCGCCGGCAAACCCCTTGGCCAGCACATAACGCTCTGTCACCATGCCAGATTGATTTGGGCCCGATGAGGCGTTATCGCCTTCGTGAACACCACCGGCAGTCGTACGTCGTATGAGACGTGAACAAACCGTTCCGCCAGGCTCTTTGACATACAGGTCAACGTCGGCATCGCCGGTGTAGCTGATTTCAACAACACAATCACGTTGTTGTGCTTCAGCAAGGCTTGCATTGAATTCCTTCAGTGCTTCTTCATCACCGCCGGCCTGAAGCGACTTCTGGAGAGTCTTCGCGAGAATTTTCGCACGTTTCACTAGGTGTTTTCTGTCTGGCCACTCTTGAGATAGAACACCTAGGACTGCCCATTGACGCGCTTCGGTATCGTTAATTCGCTCGGCACCTTCGAGGCCCAGCAGATATGGTTCAACCGACGATGGATTTTCAATCGAGATATCCATCAGTACTGAGATCGCCCGCTTCTCCATGCCGGCTCCCAGCATGTATTTGGCCGCATCCATCGCAGATTCAGTGCTTGATGCAAAATCCACAGCAGACATGAATGCACGCTCTATCTCATGCTGGCTTTTTCCACCAAGCTTCATGGCTAATCCAAGGGCTTCAAACATCCATGGCTGAATATCATCATTTCGGATCGCCCCAGTGACCAACGCGATGATCTCATCGTAGTTGCGATCTTTATGATGCTTCCGAACGGTTGCTCTTACGTCAGCCGCCGCCGGATGCACGTTAGCAAAATACTCCGTCCAAGCCTGATTGGCGTCACCACCGTGATCCAACTCGATCGCACGAGCAGCCCGAACTGCTGGAGCGGAGACCTTGCGAACCATCGGCACCGTTGAAACAGCCGTGTCCTGAATACAGAACACACCTCCTCCGCCGCCGCCTTGTCCGCCGCCGCCGAATCCGCCGCCGCCTCCACCGAGTCCGCCACCGCCCCCGCCGCCCAAACCGCCTCCACCACCCAAAC
>CAYTPS010000226.1:0-8102 GCA_964439245.1 uncultured Pirellulaceae bacterium
GTCTGATTCAGATCAATGAAAACGGATGACATCAGGTTTGCTACTATAAGAAGATGCGGCGAGGATTCGATAATATATCAACGTCGGTAAGCCCCGGTCAAGTCACTGGTTTTAGACAGTGGTGGCGATCTCGAGTGTTGGTCATCCCGTCACAAAACCTCACCCAATGTCTCGTCGCCTTTCACAATGCCTTTTCAATCCCAACGTTCTGATCGAGTCACCTTGAATCGTCGGCAAGTTCTGGCGATGGCGTTGAGTCTGCCGATCGCGGGGCTGGGAGGATGTCTGCAGCAGAGTCAGACAGTTAGACCGGCATTGATCTGGGGCCGCAAAGGGCTCGACGACGGTCGGTTCATCAAGCCGCGTGGCATCGCAATCAATCGCGCGGACGAGATCTTTATCGTCGACAAAACAAGTCGAATACAAGTGTTCGATCGAGACGGAAACTTCATTCGCAACTGGCGCACGCCAGAATGCGTCAATGGAAAACCTTGCGGCCTCTCGATCAGCCACGATGGGCTACTGATCGTCCCGGACACCCATTATTTTCGCGTCTTGTTTTACACCTACGAAGGAGAAATGGTCGATGCACGGACCATCGGCGGCAGCAACGGACGTGGCCCGGGGGAGTTTGGCTTTTTGACCGACGTTGTGCAAGATTCCAAACACAATTACTACGTGACTGAATACGGAGATTACGACCGGATCCAGAAGTTTGACACAGAAGGAAATTTCATCTGTCAGTGGGGCAGTCACGGTACCGAGCCCGGCGAATTTCTACGGCCACAGGGTTTGTTCATCGACGGCGATGATCAATTGTGGATCGCAGATGCTTCGAACCATCGGGTGCAAGTTTACGATCTAACGACAGACACGCCAACATTCGTTCGGCAATTCGGTGGCGACGGTTCAGCTCTCGGCCAACTGCGGTATCCCTACACGATTGACATGGATGAAGAGGGGTTTGTCTATGTGTGTGAACTTGGCAATCACCGGATCCAAAAATTCACCTCCGATGGCCAGAGCGTTTCGGTGCTTGGCGGTGCCGGACGGGCGCCGGGTCAGTTTCATCAGCCTTGGGGATTTGCATTTGATTCGACTGGCGCAATGCACGTGATCGATTCTTACAATCACCGCGTGCAGCGGTTTGATACCATCTAGTGTACCCGCCCCGCTTTGGTCCTGACAAAACTGGCTTTGCCACAACACTTCTCAAACGAGACTCAGATTGGGTGCCATGCTTCACGCAACGCGTGAGCATGCAGAAAGCGGCGGTTTTTGTATGTATTCGATTAGCCAATCGAAACGTTGACTGAGCACGGTCATGCTTCGCGTGACCATGACACCCTTGAAAGACTCAATGTACGCAAGTCGTTTAAGCATTATCGGCCTGAAGGCCGTACTTCAAACGGTTCGTAACGGTCACTGTATTCAGCGTTGAAAATCGTAGATCGAGCCCAGCTTTAAAATCTTTGTCAAATCGTCGAGCGCTGCTCTACCTTCATCCAGCAATTTTGGGTCCCCGATTTCATCCGGGGCAAGTTGATCGCGATAGTGTGTTTCGGCCCAGGCTTCTAGAGTGTCACACATCGCCAGATCAACTAAGCCAGCGCCTCCCAACGATGCGATCTGGTCACTGTTCAAAACGACTCTTAGGCGTAAGCATGCCGGTCCACCGCCATTTCGCATACTCTGCCGCAAATCCATATAGTGCGCCGACTTAATTGGGTTGTCGGCTTCCAAGCAGCCTTCCACCCATCGTTTGGCGGACGGGGTTTCTGAAACATCAACCGGGAGTATTAGGCTCATCTCTCCATCGGCGAGCGTGACCAATTGCGAATTGAACAGATACGATTTGACCGCATCGTCCAGTGATACTTGATCTTTAGGGACTTTCAAAAGTACGGGCTCAATCTCGCAACGCTGACAAGCATCGGAAATCTCCTCAATTGCTTTTCGAGGGTGTTCAAAAGCCTGTTCGTGATAAAGCAGAACGGGCCCGTTGGTTACCGAGACCACATCGTTGTGAAAAGCGCCTGCATCAATCGCAACACGGCTTTGGCGGACGAAGATCGTGCGCTGCGGGTCGAGGAGATGTCTTCTAGCGATCGCCTCAGATGCTTCAAGAGCCTGCCGGGCCTCGAAACGGACGGAGCCGGATTTGAGATTCGGTTGCCGCTCAAACGCCGACCGGCCATAAACAAACAGTTGTACACCAGGCAGACTGTGGGAAGTCGATAGTCTTCCGTGATTGGCCGCTCCCTCGTCACCCATCGGCCCTCCTGCCGGCAACGAATTATGATGTTCAAAATGCTGTTTGTCGGCAAACATCTTACGCAATACACGCGCCGTAAATTCGGTTTCTACCGAGCGATGAAACAGAGATGTCAGATTGGCCGCAGTAAAATGCACGCGCTGGTCGGATGAATCGGTGCTGGGCGAAACGGTCGCCGCGTTGGCGGTCCACATCGCAGACGCGGATGCCAAGTTGGTCACCAAAGCCGGCGAGTGTTTCCAAGCATTCTCCAGAATGGCTTTGTCGGTGCCTGCAAACCCCATCTGTCTGAGCGTGGGAATATGGACGCGCTCGTGCGGCGGCAGAACACCTTGCTTCAATCCCATCTCCAGCAACGCTCGCATCTTGGAGATCCCCTGCAACACAGCAGCGCGCGGATTGGAGATGCCGCCAACGTTTTGCATCGAGGCAAGGTTTCCCGTCGATAGCCCGCCGTAATTGTGCGTGGGGCCAACAAGGCCATCGAAATTGATTTCGCTGTTCATGAGATGAGTTCTCTGCGCAGTGTGTCGCGTTGGCGCGTCGGGTTAGTCTGGCTGACGAAGCCCGGTGATGGGTGCGTCGTCGGTTAGTTTTCCTGCCGAAATCAAACTCGCCATCGGCCATGCACAATAGTCGGCTGCGTAAAAACCGGCTGGGCGGTGATTTCCCGATAGCCCGACTCCTCCAAATGGTGCGGCTCCCGAAGCACCGGTCGTGTGCCTGTTCCAATTGACCACACCGGCGCGTATCTCACTAGAAAAAGTATTCCACAGCGCTTCATTGTCCGACAGCAATCCAGCCGCCAAACCAAACCGCGTGTTATTGGCTTCTTCGATCGCAGCAGCGAAGTCTTTGACGCGGATTACTTGCAGCAGTGGCCCAAATACCTCTTCGTCTGGACGCTCGTCGATTGCCGTAACATCGATGATGCCGGGTGAAAGAAATGCTCCGCCAAGGTCTAAAGTTTCACATCTCCGCAAAACCGTACCGCCGCCGTCGCGCTCTAAAGCTATTTGAGCCGCTAACACTTGTGCTGCTGCCTCCGGCGAAATAAGCGGCCCCATAAATGGCTCAGGTGTCGCATCTGGCGCGTCGACAATCACGCGGTCCAGTAACGCATCGAGAGACTTCAAAATTGCATCGCCCAATCCATCTGTCGGTAGAATCAGTCGTTTGGCGCAGGTGCAGCGCTGTCCGGAAGACAAGTAGACCGACCGGAGAATCGTTTTCGCTGCCGCATCCACATCGGAAAGCTCCCAGGCGATCAGCGGGTTGTTACCGCCCAATTCCAACGCCAGTATCTTTTCCGGTCGCCCGGCCAGTCGTCGATGAATCGATTGCCCCGCCTGGATACCACCAGTGAAGCAAACGCCAGCGACGCTTTCTTCATCAACTAGTGCTTCGACAATGGTTCGATCACCATGGATTAGGTTAACCACTCCCGCTGGTAATCCTGCCTCTTCCCAGATTCCGACCATCATTTCTGCAACCATCGGCGTGTGCTGGCTGGGCTTGAAAACGATCGTGTTACCGGCGATCAAAGCCGGAACAATGTGCCCGTTGGGCAAGTGAGCCGGGAAGTTAAATGGGCCGATGACTGCCATTACGCCATGAGGCCGATGTCGCACTTTTAGTGTTGCGGCGGAAAGGTCGCGCTCTTGCTCTCCGGTGCGCTCGTGCCACGCCGCCAAGGAATTGGCCGTTTTGCCAATCAGCGCCCCTACTTCACCATCGGCGTCCCACAATGGCTTACCAGTTTCGTTGGCGATTGCCATGGCTATTTCAGGGCGACGTTGCGTGAGGATTTCGGTGTAGCGTTCGATGATACTCATCCGTTCGTCAAGCGTCTGTCGTCGCCATGACACGCCGGCGTTTGCTGCCGCATTTACGGCACGGGCGACCTGTTTGGAGGACGCACCGTTTCCCGACCAGAGCTGTTTCAAGCTCGCTGGAGCTTTAGAGACAAATGGTTCGCCATCGCCGTCGATCCATTTCCCATCGATAAGTAATTTTCCCTGCATCCGTTTCCTCGGGCATTTATTCGGGTGGCGTTATTTTTCGGTGCTGCGACCAAACAGTTGCGAAACCAATACCTGCTGTCCGGCTTCAACATTCAGCTTTTTCGCTTGCGAGGCTTTCAAGGGAAACGCATCTTCAGTTCCAATCTTGATACCTTTGCCTAATTGAATTTCTGTACAACAGAATTTATCTAACGCCGGATTGGCAACCAGCCATTTGTCGCCGTCAGAGCCCGCGGACGCTTCATCGATGACCACCGTTGCCATGAAAGAGTTACGAATCGTTTCGACTTCTTTGACAACCGCTTCGATGCTGGGGCCGGCGTCCAGAATGTCGACGCAGTTGCGATACCGGAATCCTTGGCTTTCCAATAATTCCATTGCCGGGCGCGACAGCGTATGAGGCTCTCCAATGATGCGTTGGGCTTCTTCGCTCAATAGAGAAACATAGATCGGATGCTTGGGCATTAGGTCGGCGATGAAGCGCGTATCGATCGTGGAGCGTTTGTCTGCTTCCACGAATCCCATTTTGAAGAACTTTTGACCGATCGCTTCCCAAAACGGAAACCTTTCATCGGAGTCTGACCAACCTCGTATTTCCGCCAGGACATTGGCGTTAAAGCGGCTCTGGTGAGCTGCCATCAGCATGAATCTGGAAAAGGACATCAGTCTGCCGCGTCCACCGCCACGCCAAGCCGGATCGAGGAACAATGTTCCAATCTCGCAGTAACCGTGGTAATCATTGACCAAGGAGAGAATTTCCACGTCCGAACGAATGTTGACTTCGGGAGACTCACGCGTGATGCGTGAGAGACGATAAGAGTAGAAGGGGCGTTCGGAACCGAGGTTGGTGAAAATCCCGGCAGTTCCAATGACTTGGTTTTCTTCTTCTAGCACCAAAAAATAGATTTCAGTGAATTCGTCTTCATCAGACGGACTGGCTCCAGAGCGTGCGAACGCCGCAATCGAATGCTCGATGCGTTGTGTCATCTCGGCAGCCGTTTTAGGCATCGTCGTCAATCCTCTACCGGCCTTCTTCGAAAGCTCGGTGAGGCCTTTGACGTCTTCTATCCTCGAAGGTCTTACCAGCATTTGGTCAATCCTATCTCTGTGGACCTAAAGTCGATCGTTTGAAGCATTGCCAAATCTGTAACACCACATCGGACATTGGCCCTCCCCGTCGGCGAGCCTCCGACCCTCCCGGAGGGAGGTTGACAGCGCGTGGCCGTCGTTTTCCGCTGTCTAACCGCGCAACTTTTTCAGCGATGCTTTCACCGTTGCCAATTGTTCTTTGAGTTTCGCCAGTGAATCGCGTTCGCGCTGAACGATCTCCGGAGGAGCACTCGAGACAAATTTCTCATTGGACAATTTCTTTTCCTTACCAATGATGTTTCCTTCGGCCTTCTTCTCTTCTTTTTCCAGTCGCTTGATTTCGGCTTCTTTGTCGATCAAGCCTTCAAGATCTACAAACATCTCGATTCCATCGCCGGCGACGGTGGCGTTGGTCTCCGGTGGCTCAACATCAGGGCCCATCTGGGTTAGCTCAGCCGAAGCCATGCTTTTGAAATAACTGATCATGGGAGTCAACGAATCTGCGTACTCTTGATCACAGCGAATCGAGAATTTGACTTCCTTCTTTGGCGGTAGGTTTTGACGCGAGCGGATCTCACGCAATGATCCCAGCCCACTTTGGAAACGGGCGAACTGGGTTTCAATATCGGCGCTATACCACTTGGCGTCCAATTCAGGCCATGAAGCCCCAATCAGACACTCCGAGGCTGGTTCAACCGAATCCAAGCCACGCGTCGAAGCGAACCGATTCAGTTGTTGCCAAATCGCTTCAGTCACAAACGGCATCACGGGATGCAGCAACCGAAGCAGTTGATCGAGAGCGAACACCAGCATGCGCTGGGCGTGCGGACGAAGGTCGGGGTTGGCAAAACGGTCCTTGAGGATTTCAACGTAGAAACTACAAAAGTTGTCCCATGCGAAATCGTACAACTCGCGTGTCGCCTGAGCGTACCGATAGTTCTCCAGTGCGTTGGTTACGTTGTTGCTAACAGTGGTCAGGCGGCTGAGGATCCAACGGTCCTCGACTCTCAGATCGGCTTCCTTGATTGGAGCAGCAGAGTAACCTTCCAAATTGAGCATCGCAAATCGTGACGCATTCCAAAGTTTGTTCGTGAAGTTTCGCGCGACTTCGAAACGTTCGCTCGTCACGGGACCACGTGGTAAGGCAAGGTCTTCTTCCTTTTCGGCCCACTGAGTCGAAAATTCTTTCTTGCACTTGGGGCACGTTACTCGGGGAAGCGTCCGGTTCTTTACCGTTTGAACGATCTGGTGTCTGCAGTCCTCATTTGGGCATTCGTATTTCACCGGCAACCGTACGTCTTGCGTTTCGGTGGTGAGATCGGCCATCCCAAATCGCAGCGCATCAGCGCCAAAGTTATCGATCACGTCCAGCGGATCGATACCGTTGCCCTTTGACTTCGACATGGTCTCGCCATTGCCGTCGAGAATTTTCGGATGAATAAAGACCGAATCAAATGGAATCTGATCAAGATTGTTTAGTCCCATAATCACCATCCGCGCCACCCAAAGCGTGATAATGTCTCGGCTGGTAATCAACGCACTTGTTGGATAGAAGTGTTCCAATTCGGATGTTTTCTCTGGCCACCCGAGAGTCGAATGCGGCCACAGGGCCGAACTAAACCACGTATCGAGGACGTCTTCCTCGCGCACTAGGCCGATCTCCTCGAGAGCTTTTTCAAGCTCAGCCGATTCATCCTGCACGCAAACGTGTAGAGTAAAGTCGGGCAAATCGAGTTGCTTACGCTTTTCTGGATCGGCTTCGGATGAAGCTTCGATCTCTATTGCGGCGGTCTCATCCGAAAAAGTACTGAGCGCAGAAATCTTGTCCTTCATCGCATCGCAATCGGCCTGAGTGGGGCAGGGGATTGACCAAACGGGAATTTGATGGCCCCACCACAGTTGGCGTGAAATAGGCCAATCACGTTTCTCGCCCAGCCACGAGAGGTAGCCTTTGGCGTAACGTTCCGGGGTGATTTTTACTTCTTGCGATTCGACAACGTCCATCGCCGATTGGGCTAACGTGTCCATTTTGACAAACCACTGATCGGTTAGGTACGGTTCGATCGGTGTGCCGGAGCGATCAGAGACAGGCATCTCAATTTCACGATCCTCGATTTCTTTCAGCAGACCTAGCGCCTCCAAGTCACCGACAACCTGCTTGCGGGCTTGCTTCATCGTCAGCGACTGATAACCGGCCGTTTCAGCATTTAAGGTTCCATCGGCATTCATGATATTGATCATCGGCAGGTTACACCGTTTACCAACCTCGTAGTCATTGGGATCATGCGCCGGTGTGATTTTTACGCAGCCAGATCCCAATTCAGGTTTGGCCCAAACGTCAGTTACCAACGGAATAGGACGATCCATCAGCGGCAGCATCAGCATCCGGCCATCGTTGGCCATGTCGCGCAGCTGCTCAAGCGGCGCCAACATTTCGCTGCGGCGATTTTGCAGTGCTTCGATCTGCTGTTCGATGCTTTCGATTTCGCTGGCCGCAGCCTTTTTGAGTTTGGCCTTAAGTTCCGATTCCACCTTCGAAAGCGCCGCGGCAGGATCCGGATGCACCGCAACAGCCGTATCGCCCAGCATCGTTTCCGGACGTGTCGTGGCGACAATCACATGCGGCGGTTCACCAGGCTTAGGGTCGACCACGGGATACATAAAGTGCCAGAAGTTTCCTTTGATCGTTTTGTTTTCAACTTCGTCATCGCTGA
>CAYTPS010000226.1:8145-8606 GCA_964439245.1 uncultured Pirellulaceae bacterium
CAGTTGACCAGTCGTTTGCCGCGATAGATAAACGATTTTTTGAACAGATCAAAGAACGTGTGGCGCACCGCGCGGGCGCATACGTCATCAAGCGTAAATCGAGTACGGTTCCAATCGCAGCTGCAGCCCATTTGTTTCAGTTGACCTAGGATGCGTGCCTCGTATTGCTCTTTCCACTGAAAGATTCGGCGGACCAGTTCTTCGCGCCCAAGATCGTGACGCGTTTTTCCTTCTTGATCTTTAATGCGTTTTTCCACGCGTGCTTGCGTTGCGATACCGGCGTGGTCGGTGCCCGGCATCCAAAGTGCGTTGAAGCCCTGCATCCGCTTGAGCCGGATCAAAATGTCTTGCAGGGTATTATTTAGCGCGTGTCCCAGATGTAACGCTCCGGTCACGTTCGGCGGCGGAATGACGATCGTATAGGGCTTTCGCGCTGGATCTGGTTGGGCATGGAACCAGCC
>CAYTPS010000227.1:0-7485 GCA_964439245.1 uncultured Pirellulaceae bacterium
ACGCATCTTGGGGCTTGATCCTGTAAGCGATGCGTTGGCCATTCGTCGCCGTATTGGCTACGTCTCTGACTCGCCGGCCCTATACCAATGGATGCGAATCGACGAGATTGGAAGCTTTGCATCCGCCTTCTACCCGCCAGGATTTCTAGATAGCTATCACGATTTGATTACCCGATACGACCTTCCTGCGAACCGCAAGATTAAGCATCTGAGTAAAGGTCAGCGTGCCAAGGTCGCTCTGGCGTTGGCGGTGTCCAATGATCCGGAACTCTTGATTTTGGACGAACCGACCTCAGGACTAGATCCCATGGTGCGGCGTGATTTCCTCGAAAGCATGGTGGAGCGCGCAGCGCAGGGTCGCACGGTCCTCTTATCCAGTCATCAAATTTCCGAGATCGAACGTGTTGCCGACCGGATGGCCATCATCCATGACGGGCGCGTCCGTTTAACCGGTGCGCTGAACGAAATGCGAGATGAAGTGCAAGAGATCACGTTCTCTGTAGCCGACCCGCTGGCAGTACTACCGGAGATCGATGGGCCTGCAGAGATTCTCAGCGAGCAAAAATCTGGACGCCAAATCCGCTGGATCGTGCGAGATGAGAATGGCTCCATTGAGAATACGATCAAAGATTGGCCGGGGGTTCACAGTGTTCGTTCGCGGCCAGCGAGCCTAGAAGAGCTGTTCGTCGCTTGCACTCGTGGCGGAGCGCTCCCACCAGATCAAGCGGCGGCAGCACTTTCTCAGCAACTCGACTACCAGAGATCCTAACTTTCACCGAAAGCCATACGCATGTCTCAATCAACTCATCCTTCAGTCAATCATCTCGGTGATTCTGAACGAAGATTGGAAACGCTCAGGGCGAACCGAGCCGGGGCGTATTGGCCATGGCTGCTGTGCAAGGAAGCCAAACAACTGGCTCCTTTATTTATCGCGCTGGCGGCCTGCGGATTCGTGATGCATTTACTTGCCCGACTTGGGAATGAATATCGTTATATACATGCAGTATCGCTGATCATGGTGCCGCTGCTATTTTCGATCGGTGCCGGCCCGATGTTGGTCAGTCAAGAAAAAGAGCAACGGACGCTGGGGTGGATAGGCTCGCTACCGGTCAATCCTCGATCGATCATATTTTCCAAATACGTTGTCTGTGTTGCCGGACTAGTTCTGGCTTGGATCGTCAGTGTCGCGATGACTTGGATGTTGAGTTCGTCGTTTTCAATCTCCTTTGGTTTAAAGCAAGTCGAACCGCTGGCCTTTATCAGTGGTACGTTTTCGGTGCTGAGCTTGGGGTTTGCGTTGACGTGGATGTTTTCCTCTGCCGTGTCATCTCTGGTTGCGTTGGTTGTTGCCTCGTCCGTGGCGGCCATTTTCGGCAAGATCGCCTTAACCGCAATTGTTTCCATTAAAGACTCCTCGCTAGAGAACGTAGGCTTGGTGCTGTTCGGGTTGGTTATGGCGGTGGCCACGATTTTTTACGGGCCTCGCGTGTTGGTCGCACCAGCGGAAAGCGTCTTGGCTTTTTCCGGCACGCGTCAACGGCGCAACCGGCATCCACAGAAGGCCCGTGCTGAACTCTGGACGCTAACTCCTTCGTCGAGCTTGATTTGGCAGATTGGTCGACAAAACACATTTCTGTGGAGTGGCCTCCTTTTGGTGTTCGTCATGTCCGGTTTTTTGTTCTTTAGTTTGAGCTTCAACGCGCCATCGCCGGCAGATATCAGTTTGGCGATAGTTTTGCCGATTGGTCTAACTTTAAGTTGGCTGGGAGCATCAGTGTTCGGCAGTGATGCCTATCGCGGGCGCATTAACTTTCTGGCTCAACGCGGTGTCGCTCCCCGAGCGATATGGTGGACGCGTATGATTCTGCCTCTGGGCATCATCATTCTTGGATTGATTGGTTTCACATCCTTGCAAATGCTTCCCATTGATGACGGGCTCGGCGAAAGCCCTAGATTGGATGTACCACTAGTGGCTGTCGGCGTGCTGACAATATTTGGGTTCACCCAATGGTTTGCGCAATGGACACGTAGCACGCTGATCGGTTTTTGTGTTGCTCCGGCTATTGCGGCGATGATCATTGGATACCAAAGTTTTGCGATTTTTTCTTTGCAGGCGCCTTTTTGGATCTTTCTTCTATCCTTTGGAGTGGCCATGTTGGCGACTCGAATCATGATTTGCCCTTGGATGGACCGGCGCTTTGATTGGCGATACTGGACCTCTCACGGCGCGATGCTGTTGTTGGCGTTAGTCATTCCGCTGATTCCGTTTTTGTATACTTGGGCAACTTATCCGGACATGCCGTCAGATTTAAAGCGCTCATTGTCTGCCGAAGTAAAGGAGTACCAAGAGTCGCCGCGTCCCGCTTCATTAGATTTAAAAAGCAACAATTTGGCTCCGAATGTGGGCGATAAAACGGCGGAGTCTAGCGATGTCGTAAGTGCCGTCAGTGAGAGGATCGATGCGATGGAGCAAGAGCTACGGTCAACAGAAGGACCAGTAGGCCTTCCGGGAAATGCGATCGCGATGACTGCGGATTTATTGTCATTGCGAATGGATGCCGTATTAGATTCCAAGCAACCCGACGATCGGGCTCAAAAAGACATTCAGCGTTACCGACAAGTCATTGTCTTGCTTGACAATCTTGTACGACGTTTGCGGCTAAGCGAGCGATTGAAGGAACAAAACTACGCCGATGTCATTGAACGCTGGTTGGTGAGTGAGTTGGGCAAACCGGGGCGGCGAGCGATCTTCACGGACCAACAGTACGCGCGAATGGTTGCCGGTTTGGCCGACCAAGACGCGCGGAATCAGGCCCGCCGTCGGGCAGTTGTGATGACATGGAATGAATCAAGATCGAGCAGGCGAATATTCTCCAAACGAAAAGCGGACGTGGCCGTGGCCACCGCAGAGCTTTTGGAACAATTGGAGTCGTCGGTCCCAAGGCCGGTCAGGTACCAGAGTGAACTGGAGCATGTTGGATTGGGAGTTTATTCCGTTTCATTGCCTACCGATGGTTTGCTCTGGCATCGCCCATGGGAAACCCAAGCCAAACAGATGGCGCAGGCCTTGAAGTCTACGTCCGCTGTCGAAGGAGACAACGATGAGTGACGAGTTAACATCGACTATTGATTTTCAGCCGCCAGGTTCTTACTTCCCACGGTTCCGGCTGAAGTACGTTTGGCTGGCATTGATTCCGGTTGCCGTATTATTGGCGGTCGTTGCCTATCAAGGTGTGCGTCAGTGGCGGGCAGACCAAGCCAACCAACGTCAGATCGACCAATGGGTCAAAGCAGGCATTCCCCACGACAATGCTACTCTTGAGAAGTCTTATCGCGAGAGAACGCACCCCGAGGGTCAAGCAGATTGGGTTAGAGCGGCTCGATCAAGTGAATGGGCGTATTCGCTCAAGAGCCTTCAGCGCATACCCATTATTGGTAGCGAAGGTCTAACGCCAGCAGTATTAGTTCCAGACGAAAACGTCGATCAATGGAAGGACGAGGTATTGGTGGCGAGCTTTCTGCAAGAGATGCAACCAGTGATTGAACTCGTTGAACGGGCCAGCATGCACCCCACCCCAGTGCAATTCCCAAGGTACTTTCAAGGATTTCGCACTTTGTTGCCGTATATTCAGTCGTCTCGATCAATCCTAAGACTGCTGTCGCTCGATTGCGAGTACGCCTATTCAAAGAACGACACCAAACAGGCGCTGCGCGATTTAACGTTGATGCAATCAACCGCAAAAGCATTCGATATGCGCGACTGCGGGGTTTCGCGATTAGTCAACAACGCCCTTCAAGGCATGCGGTTGAGTTCCGTCAGACGGACGTTGACGCATTGTGTTTGGGATGAATCTCAGCTGGGAGCATTAAGGGGTTTAGTGGTACTTACTAGCGACGAGGATCTTGCGGCGCCTCTGCGGCAAACTTGGTCAAGTGAACGCGCATTCTTGCTGGCCAGCTTGAATGAAATCCCCGCTTCCGAACTCTATCAACTGGCAGGTCAAAAATCTCCGCTTACACACCGGCCATTCCTACCGTCAGATCGGCAGATTCTAATCAAGTATTTCAACGACATGCTCGAAATCGGCGGCGAGTCGTTGCTCCAATGGAAAATCGGGGCGGAGAAATTAGAACGAACCCTTGACGTGTTGAATTCTCCCGCCACGTTATTGATTCCCGCAACCGCTCAAGTCATCTCAAGTGAGATCAGAGCTGAGGAGATTCGGCGCTGGACATTGACGGCGATTGGTCTGCGGCAGTACCACCAACAAAACGACAAATGGCCGAACCATTTGTCCGATTTGGAAACGGTTGGGCTTGTATTTGATGATTACTCTAATCTGCACGGGATGATGTTCGGTTACGAAGTCGATGGAGAAACGGCTTACCTGTGGAAAAGCGATGATAATGCTGGTGGGGAATCGGATCGTACCGGCTACATCAGCCCAAAGCGTCCAACGCTGCAGAAGAAAGGCTACGAAGACGACACGCGAGCCAAAGAAGCCCTCGATGCTTACTTGCTGGAATTGCGTTGAGAGCCTTTGAGCTTCTTTCTAACCCGACGCGTAAGCGAGGCGCCATAAGAAAACATGGGTCACCTCACTCACACGTCGGTCTAGTAGAGTTATTCAGCGACGCCTGAACTACTTTTTTTCATCAAACAAAAATTTGCATCGCCAGTTAGCAATGGTTACGTTAGTAGAGACCATTTCCTCAAGTCTCTTGTTATTTGGCAGTTGCAAAACCATGAAAGTCAGATGCTCCTGCGGAGCCACGTACAACGTTCCGGAAAACTATGCTGGACGTAAAGTCAAATGTAAAAGATCTAAGGAGTCGTTTATCGCTGGCGGTGGGGCAGGGCAACCCGCTACGGGGCCAAGAAAACGAAAGAAGAAACAGCCGTCCAAGTCCGAGCGTGAAGATGCGCTACTAAAGAAATACTCCACGGGCAGTAACCTCGAAGAACGCATGGCCCAGCGGCAGCGCGATACAATCGAGTCGGAACGGACCAGCAACGGCATCCTATTTATTCTCAAAGGCTTCGGTTATTTCCTGCTCGCTGCGTTTGTCTTCTGGGCACTTTCTGAGATTGGGGCAGGTCGGCGAATACGTTTGCGGGGAATTCTTGCGATCTTATTCCTGCTTCGCTTTCTAATGGCACAGTACTGGTTGCCGCCGCTAATTGTGCTCTACGGGATTTACGTGATCTACATTGGCATCATGTCGCTCCTGAAGAAAGTCGACATCGTCACCCAAGATCAACTGCCTCAAATTTGAAGTCCACCCGGAAGTCCCGGTTGCTACCCGAACTGTTCTTGGGGATTTCTCACTAATGTTTGTGTTAAAAATGAAGTGTTGGGTAAACTGCTGGCAGAAAATTCAGCCTATTATTTCCCCAAATAGTGGGCTGCGGGAGAAATAAGCTAAATCAAATATTGAACATTTGGGCCCTCCTGACCTAGAATTCCCAACGTTATCAGGCCACCACCTTGTCGACTCAAGGTATTCTTTTTCACGCGTGTCGTGAATTTCGGAACGTTCAATTTGATCACACCTCCAACTACTCAATTGCCGTGCAGCATTGCGAAACGCCACGGCCGTTTTGCACCGTCTACCGGTGTGTCGATCGCGCGGTGGTTCGCGGTGTTGGCCTGGTTGATATTGAGCTCTACAACGCCGGCAATTGCATCTTCATGTCCTTTCTGTGCCTCGATCAATTTGACCTTCACCGACCAGATGGCGGCCAAAGACGTCGTCGTGTCGGCCAAACTGGTAAACGCACCTGAACTCCCTGAAGATCCTGACGCCGATCTACCAAGGGCGACTTTTGAAATTACAAAAGTGCTCAAAGGAGACGACTTCCTTGATACAGGAATGGAATTCCAGGCATTGTTGGTCGGCAGATACCCTAAAGGCAAAGAGTTTTTGGTGATGGGAGTCGATCCGCCTGAGATTGCTTGGACGACGCCAATTAAGGCATCGCCCGTATTGCTAAAGTATCTTGAAGATATTCAGAAACTGCCAGAATCAGGTGCCGATCGTTTGGATTTTTTCCAAACCTACTTTGAGCATGAAGAATCTTCGATCGCGTTCGACGCCTACGACGAATTTGCCAAAGCGCCCTATCAGGATTTGATCGATCTCAAAGATCGCATGGATCGGAAACAGTTGCTCGCATGGATTACTGACGATAACACGTCGATCAATCGAAGGCGTTTGTATTTGACGATGCTTGGCGTCTGCGGGATCGCGGAAGACGGTGAAGTGTTGGAGAAAATGATCTCCGACGGAGGCGACTCGAACTTGCGAGGGATGGACGCCTTGGTGGCCTGCTATTTGTGTATCAAAGGCGATGCGGGAATCGATCTAATCGAAGAGAAATTCCTGAAGAACACAGAGAGTGATTTCACGACGACGATGGGGGCCGTGTCAGCGCTGCGATTCCACGGGACCGAAGTTGAAATTGTTTCTCGAAAGCGCGTGATTTCTGCCATCCGAACATTACTTGATCGCCCCAAAATGGCCGACCTGATTATTTCGGATCTGGCGCGGTGGGAAGATTGGGAAGTGACCGACAAACTCGTCAAAATCTTTAAGGAATCGAAGCAGGAAAACCGCTGGCTGCGGGTGCCGATCGTCGCTTTTCTGATGGCATCTCCCGAGCCACGCGCTAAGGACTATCTGGCCGAATTAAAGAAGCTTGACCCCGGTTCAATTGAAAGGGCGGAGTTATTTGGTGGAGGCTTCGACGATGATGAAGACGACGACAGCGATGTAGAGCGCGATGAGGCAGACGTTGATGCACAGTCGCGATCCGATGCCGGTGTCGAATCGTCCACTTCCGTTAGTGCTGTATCGACAACGCTAGAGGATGACGATCTCGACCCGTTTGCCGAACTTGAGCAGGAGTTTAATGCAGAAACCGGAACAACGCGGCCGAAAGTCCAACCCCGTCACACCACTTTTAAAATCCCATTGGGTTCGGGCATGGCAAACAGAAGATCCTCGGGAGTGACTTTGTCTCCTGATCCAATTCCGGTCGCTTCAGCCGACAGCATCGATTCTCTTGATCAATCCAACATCGCCGCCAGCGACGAAATTGCCGATTTATCCTCGGAACAGAACGAACCATCCCCGGTTGCATTGGCGGCGGAAACCTCCGTGACAGCTCCACCGTTGGCTGCGGCGGCACCAGTATCTCCTGTTGCATCGGTTCCCTATTTGACGTTCAAGATCATTCTGATCCCCTTCATTTGCTCGGTCGCACTGTTTTTTCTGCTCTGGTCCGTGTTCAGTGGCTCATTTCAGCGTTTGATATTCTGAACCGCCGGTTTACATTGGGCACCGCAAAACAGACATAGAATCGTGGCATGAACTATCTCGCGCATTGCTACGTAGCAAAGATTGCTGTTAATTTTTCTGGGAACTGCCTCCAGCATGCAATCCAACAACTCTCTTGACCAGGGCGAATGAAAAACGACTCCA
>CAYTPS010000227.1:7495-7836 GCA_964439245.1 uncultured Pirellulaceae bacterium
TCATATTCGAAGGAAGACTCCAACCGCAGCGACGAGTTTAAGGCGGTCAGCAAAGCGGCTGTTGCCTGCCTCGTCTTTGCGATCCTCAGCGCTGCCGCGTTCATATCGGAGCTGTTTGTGATTCTTCCGATTATTGGCATCGGCTTTGGGATGACCGCGTTGGCGGGAATAAAACGTTATCCAGATGAATTAGTTGGGAAACTGCCGGCGCAAATCGGGTTGGTCGCCTGTGCCGCAATGTTGATTGGCAGCATCGCGATGCACAGTTATATCTACGCGACAGAAGTCCCTCCCGACCATCGACGAATTTCCTTTAGCGATTTGCGAGACAACAAGAAGAC
>CAYTPS010000227.1:7846-8572 GCA_964439245.1 uncultured Pirellulaceae bacterium
GGCTATGTTCGGCCGCCATCAGGTAAGAAAAAGCGTCTGAAGAATTTCATCATGGTAGGGGATTTTGGTGATTGCTGTTTTGGTGGCAATCCCAAAATCACTGAGGTCATTGCGGTAAAGATCAGCTCCGACGATACCGTTGATTATTCATACGGCCTGCGGAGGATCGGAGGTACGTTTCGCCTTAACCCCAACACGCGCCCCGTTAACGAAAAAGAAGTGCCTCAAGTGTTTTACGAAATCGAAGCCAACCACGTGCGTTAAAGCTGCTGCCTTAATACTACAACCTTTAGCCTAACCAAAATGGCAGTTTCCAAACGCAACCCGCTACCCATCATCATTGCCATCGTAGCGCTAGGACTCTTTTTCTACTTTGGCTTCAGTACCTCTTCAGAAGATGCGGCTCCGTCCCTACCAAGCCCCGCCTCGGATTCTTTTGATCCATCACACATCGATGCTGTTGCTGCCGAGGCCGCCAATGATGCAGATGACTACGAAGATGAGGATGAGATTCCAGATCACATATTGGCGCGGCTTCCCAAGTCTCTCGAAGCCCCGGATGAAAAAAGGCTGAACCTTAGCGGTGACACCTTGCAGACGTCGCAAGCAGTCCAAGACGCTTCACGGAAACTCAAATCCTACAACGGACTGTATGACCTCACTTTTGACGATGTAAAATTTGACTTAGAGCCTGATGAGCCCTTTACCGAAGATAAGCTGACCGAT
>CAYTPS010000228.1:0-7972 GCA_964439245.1 uncultured Pirellulaceae bacterium
CTCCATGTCTTCCCGACTGACTGTTTTCCCGTTTAGATGATCGTGGTCATGACGATTGACGCCGATCAATTTCACTTTCTTCCCGTTGACATGAAAGATGCCGTCCTTGATCGAAACATCGCGAAAACCAATTCGAGTAGACGTTGCCTCGATGACATTGCCGTCTTTGTCTTGCAGTTCGGCAACCAAGGTATACAGATTGGGCGTCTCCGCGGTCCAAAGTTGAGGGTTTGAAACGACTGTGTTTAACAGGCCAAAGGGAACGTTTTCTCGTTGGGGACGGTTCTCCTTCATGATTCCGTTAGCGTTGATTTTCATGCGGCCACCGTTGATGGCCACTTTTTCACCGTCCTTATAGAGGGTAAAGCGGCACTCACGTTTGCCGTAGTCCTTGGCGTATTGGTTTTTCAATCTTGGCCGAATCAGCAGTTGCCAGTCGTCCGAGTCTGCAACGCGTTTGGTGCGAACCGCGATGTCGTCAAAACCCAACTTAGGACGCGCTTCCAAGAACACTTCTCGGTAGATGCCACTGAGTCGCCAATGGTCCTGGTCTTCAAGGTAGGAACCGTCTGCCCAGCGAAACACCTTTACGGCGACTTGGTTTTTGCCAGACTTGACCATCGGCGTGATGTCAAATTCCGATGGCAAGCAACTGTCTTCGGCATATCCGACAGGCTGGCCGTTGACCCAGACGTAGTATGCCGAATAGACACCAGCGAAATGGAGAACAATTTGGCGACTGTCCCAGTCTTGCGAAATATCGAACGACTTAATGTAGTGGCCGACAGGATTGTCTCCATCAGGGATGTAGGGAGGATTGACTTCAAACGGATACTTAGAATTGGTGTAGATAGGACGTCCGTAGCCTCGGGTCTCCCAGTTGCTGGGCACATCAATGTCTTTCCACCCACTGGCGTCGAAGTCCGGCTTCTCAAATCCCTCGATCGCTTTAGCGGGCTTTGGAGCATATTTGAATTTCCAGTCCCCGTTAAGCGATTGGTAGAACGAAGATTTTTCGCGGTTGTTTGCAAGTGCCGCGTCGACATCGGCGTAGCTGTACATCGTACTGCGAGCGTTAAGCCGATTGAGGCCGTTGACCGATGGCGTTTGATACTCGCGCGCCCAACCGCCAGCAAAACCAGTTTCGGTAGCGACATCATCTGTTTCGCCGGCTGCTTCATCTGTCTTAGCAGCGGCTTCGTCAGTCTTAGCAGCTGCTTCAGCGGCCTTCGCAGTGGTTTTATTCGTTTCGGTGATGGTTTGATCTGTTTTGGCAGCCGCCTCTTGCGCGAAGGCCGCTGGAGCATGTAAGGTGGTCGCAAGCAGACAGAAGATAGCCGTGCTAAAACGAATTAGCTTGAAGCGCGTGATGAAAGAATTGGGAAACGGTAGAAGCATTTGTTGTCCGTTGGTCAGTTCGAATACTTGGGTTATTGCTTAGTCAGCGGTTTAATTGCAAAAGGTCTGTCGTCGGTGGAGTTTTGAAAACGCAGGGGAGATGCCATCGCCGGTTGCTGACAATTTTCGCAGCAATGTAGTCTAGCTCAGTGATCTCAGAATCGCCAGCTTTTATTGGCCAACTTTAGGGCGGGACATCGTCAGATAGAGCTACGCCGTGGGCAGCGATGGGACCTTTCAAACTGCCCAATCGTTTACCTTGCTCGGGCGCTAGAAAAGTAAAACGAAAGTCGTATAATGCCGGATTAAATTTTTCAGCGCTTTTTAAGTTCTTTCCCTTGAATACCACATCCTCCGAACGAATTCTTGTACTCGATTTCGGATCGCAATACGCTCAGCTGATCGCTCGCCGGGTGCGCGAACAGAATGTTTACTGCGAGATTGTTCGTCACGACATTACGCCAGATCAAATCAAGGATCACAATCCGTCCGGGCTGATTCTCTCCGGTGGACCTAGCAGCGTCTACGAAGAGGGCGCGCCGAAGTGTGCTCCGGGGATCTTTGAAATGGGGCTCCCCGTGCTGGGGATATGCTACGGCATGCAGCTTACGTGCGATTATTTGGGCGGGAAAGTCGACAGTACGCATGTGCGCGAATACGGTCGAGCGACTTGCACGCATGACGCAGACGACGATCCATTCATGAAGGGCTTTCCGAAAACAGCGGAAGTTTGGATGAGCCACGGGGATCAAGTTCAGACCGTCAGCCAAGATTTTTTCCCCTTGGCGAAAACGTCGACCTGCCCAGTGGCGGCGGTCAAACACAAAACGTTGCCAGTCTACGGTTTGCAGTTCCATCCAGAGGTAACTCACTCGCCAGAGGGCTGGATGCTGTTGAAGAACTTTCTTTATGAGATCTGCAAGTGCAGCGGAACTTGGAAGCTTGCCAATTTTGCTCAGGAAATGATTACGCAGATCAAGGCCCAGGTGGGCGACGCGCAGGTGATTTGTGGTCTGTCAGGTGGCGTTGACTCTTCGGTCGTTGCAGCCCTGCTGTCAAAGGCGATAGGTTCTCAGTTGTCGTGCATTTTGGTGGACAACGGTTTGCTGCGGAAAGGTGAACGTGAGATGGTTGAGGAACAGTTCACCGACCATTTTCAAACTGACTTGCGAGTCGTCGATGGTCAGGCTCAATTTTTGGCGGAGCTCAAGGGCGTTGATGATCCGCAAGAGAAACGGCGACGCATCGGTCACACGTTTATCGAATGTTTCAAGAGTGAATCTGAAGGAATTCAAAACGCGAAATTTCTCGCTCAAGGGACTTTGTATCCCGACGTCATCGAGAGCGGTGCGGCCAAAGACGGACCGGCGGCGACGATCAAGCTGCACCATAACGTGGGCGGTTTGCCTGAAGAGCTTGGTTTTGAGTTGATTGAACCGCTGCGAGACCTTTTCAAGGACGAGGTGCGGGCGTTGGGCGTCGAGCTTGGCTTGCCCGAGCATTTGGTCTGGCGGCATCCGTTCCCCGGACCGGGATTGGCAGTGCGTTGTTTGGGCGAAGTGGTCGAGGAGAAATTGGCCGTGTTGCGCGAGGCCGACGCAATCGTCATCGAAGAAATCGAAAAAGCCGGCCTATACCGCGAAACGTCTCAGCTGTTCGCCGTGCTGTTACCCGTACAGAGCGTTGGCGTTATGGGAGATGCCCGGACTTACGAAAATGCCTTGGTTATCCGCTGTGTCAACACCGACGATTTTATGACGGCAGATTGGTCGCGTTTGCCGTATGACGTCTTGGCCACCATGTCCACTAGGATTATCAATGAGGTTTCCGGCGTCAACCGCGTCTGTTACGACATCAGTTCGAAACCTCCAGCGACCATCGAATGGGAATAAGAAGCAACGCTTTACAGATTTTAGGCACCGAGAACGGGTGAACTGTTTGTTGGATCTGTAAGCTGCTCACTGTTAACGAATTTGTTTTGTTCTTTAGAATTTAGATTGAAGTTAAGTTATGGCTCAGCAATACATCTTTCAAATGTCGGGCATGACCAAGAAGCATGGTCAAAAAGAAACGCTTAAGGATATTCACCTGTCTTTTTTTCCGGGTGCGAAAATTGGCGTACTCGGTCGCAATGGTGCCGGAAAAAGTACGCTGCTGAAAATTATGGCTGGCATCGACAAAGAGTTCGATGGAGAAGCTAGGCTGACCAAGGGGTTCACTGTTGGCTATCTGCCTCAAGAACCTCAATTGGATCCCGACAAAAACGTTTGGGACAACGTTGAAGACTCGGTCGCCGATCGGCGCGATCTGCTGAAGAAATACAACGACTTGAGTGCGAAGTGCGCTGAACCCCTAGACGAAGACGCGATGCAGAAAGTCTACGATGAAATGGCGCGTGTCCAAGACCAGATCGATGCTTCAAACACTTGGAATTTGGACCATGAAATAGAAGTCGCATTCGAGATTATGAACCTGCCGCCAAAAGACGCGGACGTTACCAAACTTTCTGGTGGTGAACGCCGCCGCGTTGCCCTTTGCAAATTGTTGTTGGAGAAACCAGACCTGCTGCTGCTGGACGAACCGACCAACCACCTCGATGCAGATTCCGTCCAATGGCTGGAACGCACCTTGCAAGACTACGCTGGTACGATTGTGGCCGTGACGCACGATCGTTACTTCCTGGACAATGTTGCCGGCTGGATTTTGGAGCTTGATCGTGGAGAAGGGTACCCGTTTGAGGGCAACTATTCTTCTTGGTTGGTTCAAAAGCAAGCCCGCCTCAAGGTTGAAGAGAAACAATCTGAGAAACGTCAAAAGGCTCTTGCGCGAGAATTGGAGTGGATCAAGGCGTCGCCTAAAGCTCGACAAACCAAGAGTAAAGCGCGTATCAGTTCCTACGAACAGATGATGGCCGAACAGGATAGTGAAGAGATCGCCGCACTCGAGATCCAGATCCCTGCAGGACAAAAACTTGGTGATGTGGTGGTCGAGGCGACGGACGTCAACAAAGGCTTTGGCGAAAAGATCCTTATGGAGAACATGAACTTTCGTTTGCCGCCCGGTGGGATCGTCGGGATCATTGGCCCTAACGGCGCAGGTAAGACAACGCTGTTTCGTATGATTACGGGACAGGACACACCTGATTCGGGTGAGCTGAAAATAGGATCGACCGTGCAATTGGGTTACGTTGATCAGTCCCGTGATTCACTCAAGGACGACAATTCGGTCTATCAAGAGATTTCTGAGGGACATGACACGTTGGAGTTGGGCAAACGCAAGGTGAACGCAAGGGCGTACGTGAATAAGTTCAACTTCCGCGGTCCCGATCAGGAGAAGAAGGTTGGCGTGTTGTCCGGTGGTGAGCGTAATCGAGTTCATCTGGCGAAACTGTTGCGGCGTGGCTCCAACGTTTTGTTGTTGGATGAACCGACCAACGACTTGGACGTGGATACGTTGCGGGCCTTAGAGGAAGCGATCATGAGTTATGCGGGCTGCGTCGTTGTGACCAGTCACGATCGTTGGTTCTTGGATCGAATCGCCACCCACATTCTTTCGTTCGAAGGCGATGGCTACGTACACTGGTGCGAAGGAAATTACCAAACCTACGAAGCTCAACGGCGAGAAAGATTGGGACTGAAAGAGGACGAGCCACGTCGTTTCAAGTACAAGAAACTGAAGACTTAGGCCTTCCCTCTGCGAGGGAGCAGGCTCCGCCGACGGCCGCAGCGCAATTTGACTTTGTTTGTCAGCTACGTCGCTTAAGTCGGCACCCTGCCCTACTCAAATAGATCCTCAAACGCTTCACGCTGGCGTAGCTTCTTCACTTCGTCCAGTAGCGTTTCCTGTTCGTCGATCATGCGGCGTACGATATCCAGTAACTCGTTTTGTGTCTCATATTTGACCAAGATGGATAGCACTTCGTCGATCTGAGCCAAAGTCTGGTCAGTTTGGCGGATCGACTGTGCCGTCAGGCGGCTCGCCGCACGGTTGTCATTTTTGCCAGTTAACGATTGATCAAGCTGGGCGACCGATTCGCGAAGCTCTTTCAAAATCCCGTCGACTATGGACCGAAGAGGCGCAACGATTTGCTTGGCCAGACGAATCTTGCGGTCTTCGGAATCAACGCGATTGTTGATCAGCTGCATGCGGATGTCGGCAAACGCATTCGCCACGCCAGCGATCTCTTTGGACGATTTATCGAGTTGCAGGATGGATCGTTGAGCAAATAGCGGACGCAGTTCATCAGCGGGTTCAGTTGCGTTGTTTGATGCGTTGGTCGCTTCACCGGGTTCCAAAATGACCCCGTCTGCTTCTCCTTTGGCTACTGTTGGTCTGGTTCGTACAAGGTATTCACGCACATCCGAGACCTCGTTGAAGATCTGCTCCAAGCGTTTTCGCTGGCCGACTTCTAGTTGTTCCATGCGTTTTAGTAGTTCACTGCTGGAGACGACCTCTAGGGTATGCTCGTCCCCCACGCCGACGTTGGCGGCAGTTCCAAGATTCATCTTGTCCGATGCCTTTAGGACAACCATGATCTCAGCGTTCTGGTCGGGGAGTGCGAAACCGCTGTTTTCTTGAGCATATTGGCGAAAGTCGAAGCTGGTTGTGATGGCGCCGTCTTTTTCTTGAGGCACCTCTTGGACAATCGTATCACTGACAGGCGTATCGACTTCCATCCAAATTGAGTTGACGTCGTAATCATCAGTAACGGTTCCGGCCAGTGGTATGACGGCGTTGGCGGTGATTGCAGATCCAATCCCTTCGAGCATGCCCTCCACGGTGGGAGGCTGATCTTCGATAGAATCAATCGTGACCCTGTGAGGTGTTTCTGAGACGACTCCATTCTGGTCTACCATGTAAAAAGCGAAATCGCGATTCCCATCAATCTTTTCGATAGGCAAAGAAAATCCATCATCAGTGATTTCCGCAGAGGTCATTTCCCCAGAATTTTGCTCCAAGGCATAGACTTTGGCAAGTTTCCGATTGGATACAGCCACAACATCCACTTTCGTACCCCAGGGCATTGGCATGCGTCCTGACACCGGCAGAGATCGCGCTGTCCAGCGTCCGGATTGCTCATCGACCATGTAATTCGGAAAGGCACATTTGAGTTTGGCAGATTCGACTAAGGGTTCATCAACGGCGTGGATCTCATACGGCCCAATGCGATGGTCGCCGCCCTGCAGGTAAAACTTAATGTTCTCAGAGATCGAGCCCAACGGAGTGCCGCGCAAGCGGAAGGTCTGCCAGCCACCAGCCGCGTTGCCGATTCGGTTGAGCGCTTGCCTTCCCCAGTTTCCGCTTGCGGTATGAAAGTGCATCACGCAAGAAGCGGGTAAGCTTTTTTGGGAAAGGGTACGTTCGTCTTGGGATGCGTCTCCGGTTTGGGCTCGCACAGACAAATTCACCGATGATCCTTTGGCGACGTGGAAGATCCCACGCGTGTCGTTTGCCAATGAGGTTTCTGGCTGTTTCGATGGAAGCAGCGCGTTGAATTCTTCGATTCCCTCGATAGGATTCTGAAATTCAACTTTCATGCCGATCAGTTCGATGTAGTTTTGCCTTGGCCAGGTTTGTTGGTCGAGAAAACAGAGCCTTGAGACGGCTGTTTTCATTGCAGCAGGGCTGAACAAAGCGAATAGACCAATCGACAGCAGTCCCGCCCCTGCGATCTGCGACGTGCGAATAACATGCCGGTGGCTAAGCACTTTGCCGATCGAGACGTTCTTTGAGATCGAGTTTGCTTGGTCAGCTATCTGCTTGAGCAAGGAACTGTCGACCTGCGTGTCGCATCGGTCTGGTGATCGGTTCGCTTGTTCGACCGTCGTCAACAGGCTTTCGTTGAATTCCGGATAGTTGCGCTCAACCAATAACGCGATGCTAGTATCCTTCAAGGAAGCGAAAACGCGTTGAAGAATAAAGTGCCAGATCAGCCAAGCCATCGTAGCGCCAGTCAAAACCAGCAAAGCGATACGGGCTGGGCGCGATAGTTCATCCAGTCCAAACCGTACCGGAAGATAGTCCAATGCCAGTGAAAACCAGAACATCAGCACTAGCCAAATCAGCGTGACGGCTAGACCTTCCAGCACAACCAGAGCGCGGATGCGCCGTCTGATGCGACCGAGTACGCTTGCTGCTGCCGGAGCAGTAGATTGGAGTTGGAAACTGGAAACTGACTTCACGTCTCAAGACTTATTGAGCAAGGTGGTTAGACGATCCTTGAGCTACCACTATGTTACCGGATAAAGTCTGATTTGCAGACAGTGCATGCTCAATTTCATCGTTTTGCGTTTTTGAGCGTGATGGTGGACGGTCGGCCGCGGTTCTGCGACGATGGAACTTATGATTGTTTCTTGTTAGGTGAGCTAGAAGATGAAAATTGAGAATGGACGATCACTTTTGGGGCTAATTGTTTCGGTTTGCGGAATGTGCCTGATTGGACTACCTGCTATAGCACAGGCTCCACCAAGCAGCACGGCCGATTGGCCGCAGTGGCGCGGCGTTGACCGAGACGGGATTCTAAAGAACGTTTCGCCTTGGCCAGATACTCTATCCGCCGATCGGCTTGTCGAAG
>CAYTPS010000228.1:7982-8515 GCA_964439245.1 uncultured Pirellulaceae bacterium
GCCACTTGGGAGCAGTTACAGCGGACCGCTGGTTGTGGGGCAACACGTTTTCGTAACGGAGACCGTCGATAAACGAGATGAGTATGTGCGTTGTCTTGATCGTTCTACCGGTAAAGAGGTTTGGAAAGCCAACTGGCAAGGATCTTTGCGGGTGCCGTTTTTCGCAGCAGCCAACGGTAGTTGGATTCGCTCAACTCCGGCTTATGCGAAGGGGCGGATCTTTGTTGGAGGAATCCGTGATGTGCTGGTGTGCTTGGACGCGAAAACGGGAGACGAAGTCTGGCGGCGAGATTTTCCAGCGGAGATGAATAGCCCTGCCCCGCAGTTCGGCTGTGTCTGTTCTCCACTGGTTGATGGCGACCATGTCTATATGCAGGCCGGTGGCGCCATGCATAAGCTAGACCAAGCGACTGGAAAATCGCTCTGGCAGTCTTGCAAGGATGGAGCAGGCCAAAACAGCAGCGTATTCTCGTCTCCTGCCATAGAAACGGTCAGTGGTCAGCGGCAATTGATCGTTCAGGGCCGCACTGAAC
>CAYTPS010000229.1:0-8452 GCA_964439245.1 uncultured Pirellulaceae bacterium
CTGTTGATGTTGGTGTTCGGTGAATTCCGCTCCATGTGGACATTGATTCAGGCCTACGTCGCTTGGCAAGTCGTCAATTCCGGGTTGCTGTGGATGATTGAGCAATCGAATCGGCGAGCTTTGGAGGGGCGTGAGAGTTTTAATCGCCTTCCGAACGAGGGCAACGCTGACCCATGGATGCAACTTCCGGGCACATTGCTGACGCAGTGGATGTATCCATTGACAGCGTGGAAGGCACACGTTTTGGATCAGGTTTGGTGGCGAGGAGTTAGCTACAAAGTGGATGCCAACGGAAATGTTGGACTAGTCGAGGAGACCGATGCTTTGGCGAGTCTTAGGCATCGAAGCAAAGAATCAGAAGAACTACTGGCAACAGGAACCCAGCAAGCAGGATTTGACTTCAATGGAAATGACCATGCTGATGTCGATAACGCTGATAACGCCGATGACGCAGGGACATCGGGAACGGTTCTTCCTACTCGTTTTTCAAAGCGTTCTCGAAACTAGACTTTGCCCGCAAGAGCAATTCGATTGGCTAGTTGCCGAGCGTCATGGCGGCGCCGAATTTCTCGGCGAACAGATCCCATTTGCCTTCGGAAGATTGATGCGTCAATTGTTCGAACTCTTCCAGTAGAACCTGCAGTCGGTTTGAGTCAATCGTTAGCGTTGGAATTTGATCTCCGGGAAGTCCAGGCAGGCAGTGAAACTCACCGCCACGAAGTCCAGTCAACGTCCATTGGCCTCCACCAGGTCCCAAGACGTTCACGCCGATTTCGACGATTGAATTGGGCTTTGCGGAATCGCTGTTGTTGTCGCCGAACAAACGTTCCAATAAAGCGCTCATACGCTCGAACTGATCTGCAAACCAAGCCTCGACATACGGGTTTTCTTGACGTCGTCGTCCCCATTTGTCAGCTTCGCCAAACTTGATGAAACGCTTGATCGTTTCAGAGTCGATGACGGGACATTCGAGGTGCCCGGCAAACTTGGTCAGATTCGTCTTGTCAAAGTGGGGGTCGGAAGTTTCATAGTCCTGATAGATTCGGGCGTTCTGAAAAAACATTTTTGCGAAACCCGATTCGCCTACTCGTTCGCCTTCTCCCATGTATTCAACGCCACCAGAATGGAAGTATTCACAACAGGCATCAATAAACATTCGGGTCGTCGAACATTCATCTGGAACCAGATGGAAGGTGCGTCCGTGGGCGCTCTTTGTCTTGACCAGGTGGCAAATCACACTCGATACCCAATCAACGGGCACGAGATTCCTCGGCTCATCTCCTGTCATCGGTAATTTGATGGGCGTCTGGTAAATGCCGTTTTCGTCCTTCTGTTGCAAAGGAATCAAAGTAGACAGTAGTCTCAGGTACAGAAACATACCGTGGTATGTGGAAGTAAAACCGGTTTGGGAATCGCCAACGATTACTGCAGGGCGATAGATGGTTTTCGTTTCAAAGTGATTTGCATCGGCGACCAGTTTCTCGGCTTTAAATTTGCTGCTTTCGTAGTCGTTGCGAAATGCTTGGTCGACATTCAGTTCGGATTCCAACACCATTGAATCGCGGATACCACAAACGTACGCGGTTGAGACGTAGTGCAAGTGAGCGATGTTTACGGCGGCGGCGAATTCAAGCACGTTTTCAGTACCACCGAGGTTCGTTCGCCAAGGCTCTTGTGTTTTGTCAACGCCGGCAAATTTTAGTACGGCCGCATTATGCAAAATCGTATCACAGTGATTCGCTACCCAGCATTGATCGTGGTCGCTCAGGCCCAGCATCGGTTCGTTGATGTTGCCGCCCAAAATAACGGGGCGTGGTAGAGTGCGGTCGAGTGCCTTTTCCCAACGCTGCATAGTGGCTTCGATCCGTTCACGAGCCTCAAGCTTCTTGCTAGGCCGGACGAGCACGGCCAGCAACGTGTTGGATGAAAGGAAGTCCTTAAGCAGATATTGGCCCACAAGTCCCGTACCGCCGGTGAGTAACACGTACGGGCGGTCGTTTCTTTTGCGAGACGGAGTAGAAGAGTTCACAGATGTGGCTTGTCGGAATTGCGGGAGTGTTGTTCTTGATGTGTAGCAGGCGGCAAGATCACCCGAAGCACAAACCAACCAGATTTTTTTCAGCGGGAAGTAGGTTGGTACGACGAAGCGCGGGATTTCCTGATCGCCATTATGGTACAAAATAGCTTTTATTCCACGGAAGTCACTGAAATATCACTAACTTTCTTTTTCGTTTTTTGTTTCCCGAACTCGAGAATTGTCGATGATTTCTATTTTTTCCCTTGCGACGCCCACGACCCTGATAACTGTACTTTGGATCGCTTCGACGGTGGTGTTCGCGCAGTCTGCGGCTCCAGCGGTGCCGCAGCCACCAGAAACAACGGCCACAGGTGAGCTTTCCGAAGAATCGATCGCCGAAGGATGGGTTGGTTTATTCGACGGTAAAAGTCTATTCGGCTTCAAATCAGAATCGGAAGTGGACTGGAAAGTGGCCGGCGGCGCGATCACTGCAACGAGTGGTCAAGTCGGGCTGTTGAGAACAACCTCACAGTTTTCGGATTTCCATCTCTCGCTCGAATTTCGAGTCGACTCTCGGACCAACAGCGGCGTTTTTGTCCGTACCAGTCCGCGGCCGAAGAAAGTTACCTCGGATTGTTTTGAAATCAACATTGCTCCAAAAGACAATCCTTTTCCCACTGGTGGAATCGTCGGACGACAAAAGGCTTCCACTTCGGTGGCAGAAAAAGTTGGCGGTTGGACCCAGATGCAAATTGTTTGCTTGGCAGACAGTGTCAAGGTTTGGGTGGGCGGTAATCAAGTCAACGAGCTTCAATCGGGCAACCTAGGGCGCGGGTACATCGGCTTGCAGTTCAACAAAGGAGATATCGCGTTTAAGAATATTTTCCTTAAACCACTTGGGCTAACACCGATGTTCAATCGCAAGAATCTTAACGGCTGGGACGATTCGCAAAAAGGAGCCAGCTCCTTCGAAGTCACCGAAACGGGCGACCTAAAAATGCTTTCGGGACGCGGGCAACTGGAAAGCAAAAAATTGTTGGGCGACTTTGTTTTGCAAGCCAGTTGCCGAACCAATGCGGAGGGACTCAACTCGGGGATCTTTTTTCGCAGCATTCCTGGCGAATTCACCAACGGCTACGAAAGCCAGATTCAGAACCTCGTGCGTGATGGCGATCCCACCAAACCGGTTGATTGCGGTACTGGTGGAATTTTTCGGCGGCAAGACGCACGGCGCGTCAACGCTCAAGACATGAAATGGTTTACAAAAACGATTGTCGCCGTAGGGCCACACGTCAGCGTTTGGGTCAACGGCTATCAAGTCACTGACTGGACTGACAAACGAAAGCCTGACGCCAATCCTCGCAAGGGCTTGCGATTAGAAGCCGGTTCTATCATCCTCCAAGGCCACGATCCAACCACCGATATAATGTTTGGACGAATCGACGCGGCAGAACTGTCACCCCGGCGCAAATAGGGACTTTTTTACACGAAGCTGGACTGACCACAGTTTAGAAGCCTCACCTTGTCCTTCCCTCCAGCGGATGTCCGTAGATGCAATGCGATTGCAAATGGTATATCGTACGAACCCGACGGTTGGGCCGTACGTACAGGCGAATATCTATCAAAAAAATCTACGCACTTCAGTTCAAGGAATATTACATGCTTTTCAAGTCTTCGCCGTGCAAATTAGCCTTATGCGCTTTGGTGGCTGGCGTTGTCAGCTCTCTTGTCACCAACACAGCGCACGCCCAATTCGGCGCCTCTGAGCAGTTGGTGCGCGTTGCCTGGCAGGATGCGCAGGACAGATCGCTTCATTGGGGTGAATTTGTTCAGGTCGGGCCTAGCATTGTGTTTCAGGATCAAGGCAAGATTTCCAGCTTCCCGGCTCTCAACAACAGTCAAATGCTTGGAACCATGCAACGCATCGACAACATGCTGGTCGTCGGGGTCCGTGGTGGTGGTTGGGTGGCGGTTGACCTTCAAGTCACCGAGCAACCGCACGGAGATCATTCGGATTACACCTACGGTGATTCCCCGCGCGTCACGCTTTCGATGCTGAGTGATCCGGGCAAATATCCGATTCACTTGTACGATTACAATAACGAGTTCTATCTGGCCAATGATCCGATGAATGGCTTTACGCGTATCAACCCTAGCAAACTGATGGTTGGCGGCGACGAGGCGTTGGGAGAATTTTATCAGGGAGGTGGCGGTCACATCACGCTTGCTGCGGTAGACAAAAAAGTTGCCTATTCGACATGGATCAAGCCATCTGAATCCGGTGGAGGCAGAGTCGACGTCGTGAATCTCGCCACGCCCGGCAGCGCTTCGATCGCTTACTCGTTCGAATCACCGACGCCCGGTTTGCACGGCGCAATCACGAAAAGCGGCAAGGTATTTATGGCTCCGTCGGATGGAATCATCTGGGTAGAGGCGGATGTTGATTTGAGCAAGTCGCCTGAAGAAGTAAAAGTGAATCACATCTCACTGGGCAAAACCCCGATGACGACAAACCCTACCGAACCGGAGCGTTCACCGGTCACAAGGACTACGTGATGTTTCTCGCGGGCGCGGGGGCCGATAGAGGGCTGTGCATGATCAAAGCGTCGGCTGATTCGCCAGCCGTATCGAAGCTGAAGATTGAAACGAAACCCGGTTTGTTTATGGGGATGCCCAAATGTGTCACGGCGCTCAGCGGCAAAGAATACGCGATGGCGTTTCAGTCCAAACGCGCTGGTGACACGGTCGAGCAATTGACGATCATCGACCTCGACCCCAACCTCGATCGGGACTTTTCTGACGCGCAGGTCGAAAAATCGATTGATGTGGGAAGCGGCTTGGTCGAGGGCTGTCGCGCCTACCACGCGCTCAGCTTCGATGATGATGAAAAATACGCGGTGTTCACTAACCCTGCCGACGGAGAGATCTGTTCATTCTCGCTGGACAAATTGAAAGTGATCAGCAAGCAGAAAGTGGGCGGAATCCCGACGGGCATCATCGCCGTGGGTGGAGAAGCCAGTAAACATTAGAGCAAATGATAGGCGAAGAAACCTGTGCTAACGCACAAATTGCTAATTAGTTTAACGGCAATTCAGCGTTCAAAAGCAGTTCAATCTGTTAGCCACCTCGGCGCTGGTCGCGGTTATTCATTGAGAAAAGAAATAGCCTCTCCTCTGCCTTTGGGGTCGCGAGTTTCCAAACTGCCACCCTCCCTTTGGGAGGGTCGGAGGCTCGCCGACGGGGAGGGCCAGTGTTCCAGCATGGCTCAGCCTTTCGAACAGCTCTTAGGCGTGCTCTCTCCTCTCTGTCGCTTTGACTGCGATTCCCCGGAGGGCGAGTAACAAGATCGCACTCCTTGTACAAAACTTGGCTCCTATCTCAAATCCGCGTTCTACGATCCTACTCCAAACAGCAACCTTGCAATAAACTTTCGGCATGTCGGATCGAAACCTACTGACGACACGTGCGACCTTTTGCAACGAACTGCGGCTTTTGCTCCGAGATCCATTTTGCATCGCGATACTGGCCTGCTTCTCCGTCGGGCTGGCATGGGCCAGCTGGATTTCACACAGCAGCTGGACTGATTTTTCGGCACGGCAAACCGAGTATCAGGCCGATGCGCGTGAAGCGTGGCTATCTCAGTCAACCGCCAACGCTCATATGGCAACCCACGTCGGTCAAACGGTCTACAAACCCGTCTCGCCTCTGGCCGGTTTTGATCCCGGTGCGGTTTCAGAATTTGGTTCATCCATCTTCGTCCAATCACACTATCAGTCGTCGGCCAAAAATAAGCCCTCGTGGGATGACGTGGAATTGATTCAGAACGAGGCCTATTCGCCGGCGGTGTTGTTGCAGCTGTTCGGGCCGCTGTTGATCATCGTTTTGGGCATCGCGTCGATGGCGCGGGAGAAAGAAGGCGGCACGCTTTCGATGCTGCTTACCGCCGGCTCGCGCTGGTCAGCAATCGCGACAGGCAAAGGACTCGCCGTTCTGCTGGCAGTGTTGGTCGTGGCGATTCCGGGTCTGACGTTGCTTTTGCTGCCATGGTTGCAAAACGAACGACTCCTGCCAGTGCTGGATCTGCTCGTTAGGCAGTTCTTCTTGGTCGTCACGTTGTTGGCCTACTTTGCCGGATGGTTTGGGGTGACGATCTGGGTGGCCGCAAAATCAAACTCGATTTCGGGCAGCCTTTCGGTTTTGGTTGCACTGTGGAGTATCGCGGCGTTGGTCATGCCCCGTATTGCCGGCGACGTGGCAAATTTTTCATCGCCACTGCCGACAGGCGCTGAGATTCGACTGCAGAAAGAAAACGCGGTGCATGACTCCAACCAAGCCAGCGTCGAAAAGACCCAAGCCAACGAAGCGCTTGAGCAAAAGTTGCTGGCGGAGTTCAAAGTCGAAAAGATCGAGGACTTGCCGATTGATCTGGCCGGTGCGCGAATGATCGAACAAGAGGCCACCACAAATCGACTGTACGATGAAATTGAACAGCGTGTCACCGACGCCAAGAACAGGCAAAATGAAATCATCGGCGGGTTCCAATTCGCCAGCCCCTACATGGCGATCCGAGCCGTATCGACTTCGTTGGCGGCGACTGATCGCACGCATCATTTTGATTTTGTCAGCGACGCAGAAAACTATCGCCGGCAATACGTTAAGGATCTGAACACGTCTGAAATGCAAAAGAAATCACCCGGCGACTCCCCCGAATCGCGACGCGCGTTTTGGGATCAGGTCAGCGCGTTTCAACCTCGCTTCGCTTCGTCACTGCTGGATCTGAGACGCTGTATGGTCCCCATGTTGTGCGTTGCCATTTGGGCAGTCGCGGCTTGGGTGGCGGCACTGTACGCGTGTCCGAACGTCAACCGTAGCGGTAAACATTAAACGATGGAACACAACGAGAATCCAATCGAGAACCGCGGCACGATGCGACTGGCGTATTGGGAGGTGCTGATTGCGCTTCGTTCGGGGGGAGTGCGCGCGGCGCTAGTTGTATTTGCGTTGCTGTTGATAGTGGCTTTGATGCTGGGGGTAATCCGCACGCAGCAGCGACAGAAAAACAGCCGACTGACCGAAGAGCAGAACGCTTTGGTGAAAGAACTGTTTGTTGCCGCGCTGGAAGGAAACTCTGAGCCGGAAACGCTTGCCAAATCCAGTCCCGAGGTGCAAGCCCGACTGGAGCGTTTGCAGAAGCAGTTTCGAATGTCGGCGAAATCACCGTACTTGGTCAGCCACTCCACCAATCTGTGGGACGCGTCGTTGGTTGCCTCTCCGTTGTCAGTGCTGTCGGTTGGCGCAAGTCAATCGTGGCCCGATCGTTACCGCGTGCACGGTATGTCGTTTGCAAAAACGGTCGAGCGAAATGATCAGGTGCGCGCGGTTGCCAGTAGCTACGGGCCGTTTGACGTGACGTTTGTCATTATGGCCATCGCGCCGCTGATCATCATTGGGCTGACGTTCAATATTGCCTCGCGCGATTGCGAATCCGGATTGCAAAAGCTGACCGTGGCCCAAACACGCAGCCTTGGCCGGTTGATGGCGCTGCGGTGCTTTGTGCGTGCGGCGCTGGTGATTGGAATCGCGGCTGGCGTGGTTAATGTCGGTTTGTTGATCGTTTTTGGCAGTCAAATCAATATGAGCGTCGCCTGCAATCTGATTTGCTGGAACCTTGTCGCAGCGTTGTACCTCTTGTTTTGGGCAGCGCTGGGCTACTTGGTCAATTCGTTCGCCAAATCGTCTTCCGCCAACGGAGCGGCGTTGTTGCTGCTGTGGTTGCTGTTGGTGATGGTCGTTCCGGGCTTCGTCTCACACGCCGTTCAGGAATCGGTTCCAACACGTCCCGAAAGTAAATTGCTGGATTCGGAGAAAACCGTATTCGACGGATCGTCAGACAATGCCGAAGAACTGCTTGAGCGTTTCCAATCCGAGCATCCCGATATCGAAATCGACACCGACGATGAACAGCAGATGGCGTTGGTCAATTATCTGTTGGCTCACCATGCCGTCGGTCAGCAAGCCTCCGAAGCGGTGACCGATCATTACTCGGGCAATCTACTGCGGGCACGATACCTCAATTTTTGTGAATGGGTATCGCCGTCGATTTCGTTTCGCAACCTTTCCGATCAGTGTTCGGGCAACAGCCAGCGCGCCTTCGTTGCCTTCTCTGCTCATGCGGCCAACATTCAGGCGCGCGTTACAGACGCGTTTCTCCAGCCCAGTATTGCCAATGAGCAGTGCACGGTCGAAATCATCGCTACGTTACCAAGTTTTCAACAATCGGCGATTCCCAGAGAGTTTTCGATTGTCGATTCATTGTTGTCGATTGCGGCCGTTTTAGTTTGGTTGATCGTCGTTGTTCGTTTGGGGATTTTGCAGTTTCGTGTTCGTAGCGCTGGCTTTAGCCGGATGAGTACGATTGAGCCTGAAGGCCAATAC
>CAYTPS010000230.1:0-8429 GCA_964439245.1 uncultured Pirellulaceae bacterium
ACATGGTAGTCATGATTGGCGCCGTGTTCCTAACGGTTAGCGGAACCGTTTGGCTGTTTGTCGACGATGTCAAACCAACTCTTGATTGGACACAACGGCATTTGCGCGAGGCCGTGGTCGAACCGGAAGTCACCAGCGATGCAGCTCAGTTGTTTCCCGTTCGTCAGGCCAGTTTCGAAGTCGATGAACAATCCTGGATGCCAACAGCCAACGTCGGAGCAACGCGATGAGTGAATCGTCAGGTGATCGACAACACGAAGCCACCCCAATGCGGCGAGCGCGAGCGGCCGAAGAAGGAGATTTCGCTAAGAGTTTTGAAGCGGCAATTGCGATGCAGGTCATCGGTTGCGCGATGGCAATTTATTTATTTGCCTCCGGCATTGGTGGCATGTTGCGGCATGCCGCGATGCAAAGCTTCGTATTTGATTCGTCAGTATCTCTGTCACCGATGGTGGTGTTGGAGCAGTGTCAAAGGTTATTGTGGGGCACCGTTTGGGCTTTGGTGCCGTTGTTGGTAGTCTGTTGGGCGACGGTAGTTGCGTCGCATTGGTTGCAAACGGGGGTGGTCTGGCTACCCAAGAAAGTTGCTCCTGACGTCAGTCGGCTGAGCATGCTGCAGATGCTACGCCAGTTCTTTTCTTTGCAGACCCTATCCTATCTGTTTATAGGTGTGCCAAAGTTTTTCTTGGTGGTCGGCACCGCGGTAGGCAGCTGCTGGGCGCAACGCGAATCAATTTTAGGACTTTCCGCACTGCCAACTGATTTGATGACCGATGGGGTGTTTCAAGTATTGATTCAAGTAACTTTCCATGTCGGGTTACTCTTGCTGATCAGCTCTGCGGCCGATTATTGGGTGCGATGGATCAGTTTCCAAAGACGGATTCGTATGACTGACGCAGAAATGCGTGAAGAGTCACGCGCTCAAAATGGCGACCCAGTGGTAAACGGCCAGCGAAAACTGTTGTATCGACGTTAGGTGCTGGACAAAACTTCGATTTCGACTAATTCGAAAGTCTCACGCGCCACCGAATTGCACTAAAGTAGTGGTTTTGACTGGCGAATTGGCAAGGTAGTTTTGATGTTTCGACTTCGTGTGATCGGTTTTCTAACTGGGTTGGCTTTACTTGCCAACATTCTTTCGTCTGGCAGTCTCAGGGCTGGAGAACCTCTTCGCCCAAATATCATCTGGATTTCTTGTGAGGATATATCTCCTCATATCGGTTGTTTCGGCGACCCGCATGCGATTACTCCAAATCTTGATCGATTGGCCAAAACGAGTGTGCGGTATCCAAACACCTTCACTACCGCCGGTGTTTGTGCGCCCTGTCGTTCGGGAATCATCACAGGCGTCTACCAGTCGACTCTCGGGACGCATCATATGCGCTGCCAAGCCCGCCTACCTGATTTCATCAAGCCGTTTCCCAGCTATCTGAGGAGCGTGGGCTACTACTGCACGAACAACAGCAAGCAAGATTATCAATTCAAAACTCCCCGAGGTGTCTGGGACGAGTCAAGCAAGAAGGCCCATTGGAAAAATCGTCCTGACAAATCGAAGCCCTTTTTTGCTGTATTCAATTTTGTCGGTTGTCATGAAAGTGGCATCAACAATCCGCAAAAATATCAGTCTGTCACCGAGAAGTTGAAAGACTCGCAACGCCAAGATCCCTCCAAATTGGAGTTGCCGCCCTACTACCCAGACACGCCCATCGTTCGCGAAGACTGGAAACGCAACTACGAACTAATTACCGCGATGGATGCTTGGGCGGGCACGCTGATTCAAGAGCTTAAGGAGGAAGGCGTATTTGAAAATACCATCATCATGTTTTGGTCCGATCATGGCGTTGGTTTACCCCGTGCCAAACGTTGGCTGTATGATTCTGGGACGAAAATTCCATTGATTATTCGCATGCCAGAATCTACTCCCGATGCTCTGCCGGAGATTGGGTATTTACAGCGCGGGGCCATCAATGACGAGCTGGTCAGTAGTCTTGATTTTGCACCGACGGTGTTAAAGCTCGCTGGACTTAAACTGCCCGACCATTTTCAAGGACGCGCTTTCCTTGGACACGATCTGTCTCCCAAACGCAAATATGTCTATGGAGCTCGAGATCGGATGGACGAGCGATACGACATCATTCGATCTGTTCGTGACAAGCGTTTTCGATACATCAGAAACTACGAGCCGTTCAAACCGTACTATCAGTTCATGAACACGCCAGAGCAGGGGGCGACGATGCGCGAAATTCGAGGCGTTCATGCTGAAGGTGGCCTAAAGCCAGTAGCTGCCCAGTTCATGGCCAGCACAAAGCCTGCTGAGGAACTTTACGATTTGGATGCTGATCCACACGAGGTCAATAATCTGGCGGCCGATCCTCAATTTGCCTCCGAACTAAACCGCCTTCGTGAGACACATTTGCAATGGGTCGTCGAGACACGCGATATTGGCCTCATTCCAGAATCCGAGATCGAGCTTCGTGAGGCAGTCAGCAAAAATCGATACGACATTTTGCGCAAGGTTGACCCGTCCTTGATTGAGCGTATTCGAAATGTTGCGAATCTGGCGATCGGAGGCGGGACGGATTTTAGCCCGCTCGAGCAAGCGCTTCATGACGATGATTCCGTCGTGAGATATTGGGCCGCTATCGGTGCTGGGAATATGGCTGACCGATCAGGCGTTGCGCAGAATCGGCTGAAGGCAATGCTTGGCGATGAAGCCCCATGTGTTCGGATAGCGGTTGCCCGAGCGCTGCTGAAGCTGGGTCAAACAGGCCCCGCGCTCGAACAGTTGAAACGAGAGTTGGTCGGCGATCAACAATGGGCGCGGCTACGGGCGGCCGTTGTGGTCGACGAAGCCGGAAAAGCGGCTCGGCCACTTATTCCTCAGCTTAAAGCGTGCCTTGAAAATCAACCCAACAAGTACATCACTCGTGTTGCCAATCGCACACTAAATGTGCTGCTGGGGTCGAGCAACAAGGTCAAGTAGTAATGCGACGATTGCAGCTATTGATCGCGCCTGAACCAAAAATCCGCGATCAGCGTGTCGACAAACAGTTGTAAGCTGTGATAGGCGACCAGCGGTACGACTGTTACGCCCAATGATGCGGCGACCGAAAGCGCGACCATCAGCGTTTTCTGACTGCCAGAATATGCGACGGCGATTTGTTCGCCTCTGCTCAAGCCGGTCGCCTTCGCGATTGCTAGAGCTACGGCCAATACGACTACATGGACCAACAACATCAACACGACGCTGATAGTGATCATCGCAGCGTAGCCTGATGTTGAGGCCTCACTGATTTTCAATGCCGACGAGATCGAACCAATCAGGACAACAGCGAGGATGCCACACTGGGCAAGCTTATTTACCGACTGTTTGTTCTTCGTCGCCCAATCCGCAGATGCTTGTTGTAGTCGCAGTAGTTGGGCGATGCCGATGGGCAACACGATGCAGACCAATAATTTCCAGACGATGCCGGTAAGAATTGTTGGCGAGATCGTCTGACCAATGAAGCAGTAAATAATTGCGGGCGTTGTCAGAAAGCATAAGCAGTTGGTGATGATCGTCACCATAATCGCCACGCTGTCGTCGCCACCGGCGCGGGCGGTCCAGACGGCAGCGGACGCCAGTGTGCACGGCGCAGCAAAGACAAGCACCATGGAGGCCCCGATGTCATCTGGCATTAGCATCGCCAGAGGCCACAGCAACAGTGGTGCCAACAGCGTATTGATTGCGGACGCGGTCAACGGTGCGCTAGGATTCGTGATACGCAGGCGGAACTGCGCCAATTCCAGAGGCCAAGCCATCAGAAACATCGTGCAGGCCACGATCATCCACTTCAACCACCAGCGATTTGCCAGAGGCTCCAGTGGAGAGGCCGCCAGAAAACCGACGGTCACAACGGCCACCAACGCAATCAAAAACCAGTGTTTATAAAACAATTTCATAGCGCGATTCTTGCAGACCGGGTGGATTTTGAAAGGGGCACTCCTTCCGATGAGGAGATTACAAAAGTAGACTGGCGTTTGTGTTTGCCTTACCAAAGATCTGACCTATGTCTGCCGTACATCCGTCCTACCTTAAAGTGTTTTTGACTTTCGCGCGAAATTCGCTGGTCAGGGACATGTCGTTTCGGATGAACTTCATACTGCAATGCTGCGCGACCATGTCGTGGGCGGCGATGAACTTTGGCTTGTTTAAAATCATCTATCAGTTTACCGGGTCGATTGGACGTGGCACCGGTTGGCACGAGGACGAGTTCTTTATATTTCTGGGAACGATCTGGATTATTAATTGCATTATCCAGACTTTCTTTATGGCTAACGCTGAAGAGTTTAGCGAGATGATTCGGACTGGCGGATTGGATTTTGCACTACTGAAACCGATCGACACCCAATTCCTGATCTCGTTTCCTCGAGTCAATTGGGCCCAACTTCCCAACGGAATTCTCGGCGTGATACTTATTGTTGTTTCGTTGCGAAATCTTGCGACTGAAGGAGTACGTGAAGCGCCATTGTATCTTTCGACGTGGAATATAATTCCCTACGTGTTCTACGTGTTGTGTGGTGCAGCAGTAATGTACAGCGTCATGATTGTTCTGGCATCGACTGCGGTATGGCTGGGACGAAATCAGAACCTATATACGTTCTGGTTCTACATCACCAATTTTTACCGCTATCCGATGGAGATCTATCAGCGTAACGGCGTCGGTATGGCGTTGTGGGGCACATTTACATTTGTGGTGCCGATTCTGGTGGTATCCAACGTCCCCGCGCGTGTGTTGGCCCAACCGATGGGCAGGCCGTGGCTCAATTGGGAGGCCGGATATGCGATCGTGGCAACGCTGATGAGTCTGTACGTTAGCCGAAAAGTATTTGCTTGGTCGCTGGGCAGTTATCGAAGTGCCAGTTCTTAGCGGCGAGCCGACCTTGTCCTCCATCGCCATCGATTTAGAACCGACCCCGAAGCCTCACCAGCCCGCTCGTGCGGTGGCCCTGTCTGATAGCGGTCAATTTTAAGGATTGTCCGGTCTGTTCAGCCGCGTATTTATGGCTGCAACGATGATGTGGCAATTCCCAATGTGGACAGCACGTTTCGGCCGAAATACCGAACAGCCCGTGTTCTGTTTTTACTTGATATAAACGAACCCGTTTTTAGAATGGCAAGGCCGTGCGACTCGCTCAAGACGAGGCCGGGATGCCTGAAAAAAGAGCCAATTCGCCGGAATTGTTTACCTAATCATATTCCTTGAATCCCATTGGGGTTCGTCGAGTTATACTCTTCCCAACTAGTTTTCATCGATTCATCACCAGAGCAAATACGCCAATCGGAGTCACCCCACGATGTCAAAATTAATTCCAATGGAAGAAGCCGCCAAGGTTCTAGGCTTGTCTGTGGAAAAACTGAACGAACTTCGTAGCAACAACGAAGTATTCGGTTATCGCGACGGTTCCACTTGGAAGTTCAAAATGTCTGAACTGGAACGGGTCGCTGATGATATGGGGCTCTCAATTTCTCCACTCAGTTCAGCCGTTGATGGGATCAGCGACGTACTGGGGCTTAGTGGTGATGAAAGCGATTCTTCTGAATTAGATTTGGGGTTAGAGGAATCATCAGCAGATCTTTTCCTTGAATCTGATTCCGAATCGATTGCAATGGACGACTCTTCGGTTGAGTTGTTTCAGAGTCCAATGGGCGGTGGCGAAGGCGGTACTTCTTCAGACATCCTGGCTGGAGATGATGACGATGACGATGACCTAATCGACCTGGCCGAAAGCGGCTTGCTCGTTAAGAACAGTTCCAAAGACATGGTGCTAGACAAAAGCGACGATGACGACGACCTGTCGCTGTTTGATTCGTCGGATGATTTGAACTTGGATGAAGCTGATGACGACCTAGGACTCGAAGATTCTTCGGCTGATTTGATGCTGGAAGATTCGTCAGCAGATTTGAAGTTAGAGGATTCGTCGCTTGATTTGAAGCTGGATGACTCTCCCGATGAACTGAAGCTCGAAGATTCGTCCGCCGAGTTGACGTTAGAGGATTCATCAGCGGACTTGAAGCTTGAAGATTCTTCAGACGATTTGAAGCTGGAAGACTCCGGGCTGGAACTCAAGGCTGATAGCGAAGACTCACTAAAGCTCTCAGATGATTCTGTGCTTGATGGCGATGACGAACTGTCTTTTGGAAGCAGCAGTCTCGAATTGGCTTCTGAAGGCAAAACGTCTGACTCCCCCAGTGCAACTGGGGACGATTTGTTTAGTGAGGAGCCCTCATCAGGAGCACCGAGCACTGGGAAACTGGCTGCAGATGGTGCCGGTGATGACGACGAACTTGCGCTCAACGTAGAAGATGACCTATTCGATGACGATTTGGATTTAGCTGACAGCGCGTCATTCGAAAGCAGCGAAATCAGCAGCAATTTCGAAGAGTCGGGGGATCTGGTTCTCGAAAGCGATTCCAGTGGCGAACTGACTCTTGAAGCTAATGAAAGCGGCATCGCTCTGAGCGCAAACGAAAGTGGGATCGCTCTTGGAGAGGAGTCGTTGGCGTTGGGCGGTTCAGATATTGATGAACTGGAATTGCCTGAGGATGATGAAATTGTTTTGGTAGACGATGCTGCCGACGCCGATTCGGCGACATTGATGCAGGAAGATGATTTCAACCTTACGCCGCATGAGATGTCGCTCGATGACGACGATTCGAGTGGGTCTCAAGTGATTGCGTTGGCTGAATCTGAAATCTACGCAGACGATTCAGCGGCAACGGTCTTGGGCAGTGAAAGTTTTGATGAACACTCGTTTGACGACGGTGGATACGATCCAACTGCCGCTGGAATGGTCGGTGCTGGTGTCGTCGGCGCTGCAGGAGCAGCGGCTATCGGAACCGGTGGTATCGCAGCTGAAGAGGTCACGTACAGTAAGTGGCAGATCGGTGGACTCGCATTGACCGCTTCGGCGTTATTCTTGGGAAGCATCGTAGCGTACGGAACAGCCCAGAATTTATGGTTGCCGGATGACGAAGTCGTCAGCAGCGGCATCATGAAGCTGTTCATCGACAGCCTTGGGATGAACTAGCGTATTCAATCGTATCCCAAGTCGTAGGTCTGTCTGCGCTTTGATCGTTGTCCCGGTGCGCGTACGATTAGATCCAGTTCGCCGTGGTCAAACCATACCAACTGGCAGTGGCGGCACGTATCGAGAACACAGTTGCCGGGCCCGTAATAAGGATGGGCCTCGGTGGCGTCTCCGCACGCGGGGCAACGCGCTCGGATTTCTAACTGGTCGGGATTCATGGGGGTTGGTTTAGCGTCGGGACCTGTGTACTCGGCCCGAAGCTCTTCGATCAACATGCCGACAGACTGACTGTCAATCACAAACCCTCGGCAGCCCTCGCAGAAACAAACATCAGTGCGGTTGTATAAAGTACCGACGGTGAGATCTTGATGGCACCGTATGCACTGAAAGCCGACCTGCTTTCCAGACGCTTCAATCGGCTCCGGATCGCTCTCTAATGGTGTCGGAAATCCAAAGCATTGGCAAATTCCGCAGACAAAGTGTGCCTTGCCCGGGACGGGGAACATAGTGCGCTGGCACATGTGACAGTTCATTCGATGTTTTCGGTTTAGTGGTGGAGATAGAGCGCCGCTTGTTTTGAAACTCTAGGTCGCTCATCGCTGTCTGTCGGTAAATTACCGCAGTTTTTGGCTGTTCGGTCAGTGGAAGTTGGGTACGGTTGCCCGGCATTAAACGGATTTTAAGGGCTGTCAAACGATTCGCCTAAATTCGCCTAAAAATGGCATCGCGACATTTTGTCGTCGATTCCTTGTTTGGGCTTTTGAGTTCCATGTAGAAGGCGATAATTTCACATCGCGATACTTTCTCGCAGAGATTGCCCGCTCAAAAGACTCCATTAAATCGAATTGGTTAAGATGCGAACCGCTATTTTCATTGTGCTAACGGTGATGGTTGCAGCCTGTGGTTGTAAACCAGAAGACGCCATCACTGTCCACGTGATTCCCAAGAACGCTTCAGGATTGGACGGAATTCGCGATTCGGCATCCAAGGGCTCGTCGACGGCAATCGCTCCAGCCAGCGCGGCACCAGCGGCTGAATCTTCACCGACGCGCATGGTCGTGGCCCTTTTTCAACGTCCTGACGCGGCGTGGTTCTTCAAGATCAGCGGTGCCCCCGATGAGGTAGGTGCAGCTGAAACCAAGTGGCAGACGTTTATCGACGACGTGAAATTTGATGTTGTTGACGGGAACGAGCAACCCATATGGGAACTTCCGAAGGATTGGACAACCGGGCCACCGGCCCCGTTCCGATTCGCGACGGTTAAACTCCCGGAATCAGAGATAGAAATTCGCATCTCTAAACTTGGCGGCCAACAAGATCTACTTAGCAACGTCAATCGTTGGCGCACCAGTCAGTTG
>CAYTPS010000231.1:0-1588 GCA_964439245.1 uncultured Pirellulaceae bacterium
CGGAAGTGATCCAAACGGAACCAACTCAGGCGAACCAGGCGACACTGGGGGCAGCGATGATCCAACGCCGCTGCTGGTGCCTGATATCGGCGTCGGCAAGCAGGCCAATACAGTTTCGGTCGTTACCGACGGGTCCGGGAACGAGCTCAACGGCGTCTTTGATGTTCAGTTCCTTGTCATCATTGAAAACACTGGAACCGTGGAACTGACAAGCCTTTCGTTAACCGATGATTTGACTTTGCCAACGCAGTACGGCGACGCTTACGACCCATCACTGATCACTGGACCGGGGGACCGCAGCGGCCTTGTCACTGGACCGTCTATCGTCAGTCACACAATGGCTAACGCCGGCGACTTACCGAACCTGAATGCAGGTTTTCTTGGCGGTGCAGGACAGATCGATCTGTTCGATGGAACCAGTGGCACACTACAAACAGGTGAGCAAATCGTTGTTGCGTTTACCGTGCGTGTCGATACGTTGGAATTGACCGATGGCGATGCTGCCGACGGTGTTGGAGCCAACCAAGTATTGGGAAGCGCTGACTCGGCCGTCGGGTCCACCACTGACTTGTCAGATGATGGTTTGAATCCAAACACCGACAATGGTGAAGGCACAACTAATGATCCGACGCCTTTGGAAGTCCCGCAGATCCGAGTTTGGAAGTCTCATAGCGACGCCACGCCGAACCCTGATGGAACTTCGACGATCACCGTGTCTCTGCGAGTTGAAAACAGCGGCACGGCCGATCTCTTCAACATGACAATGTCAGAAGACATCGCGACACAGTTTGGTGCTGCTTTTATTTCGGCGACGGTTCCAACCATCGACGCGACGAATGCTCCTGGCAGTACCATTCCCGCGGGCTTAATCAACGCGAGTTGGAATACCGACACGACACAAGACATGTTCGACTCAGCAGTCACGAACGAGTTACTGTTGCCGGGCGAAGAGTTCACGATCTCCTTTGATATCGTTATCGACCCCGACAACTTGGACGACGACTCTGACTACTTAACCAATATTGCCACGGTTGCTGCTGACGGAGTCAACTACGATGGTTCCATCGTTAATGTATCCGACGAATCGGCGATCGACCAGGGTACCGGCATTGACTCTGACGAAGAAGTCCCGGCCATCGTTCCTGAAATCGCGGCGGCGAAGTCAGCGGGTGACGCGGTTGCCAATGGCGACAACTGGGACGTGCTGTTCACGATCGTCATCGAAAATACGGGATCTGTTAACTTAGACTTGACGACATTGACTGACGACATCGCGTTACAGTTCGGAAACGCATTTGTTGGTGTCAGTGGGTTGGCAGTTCAAAACTTTGTTGGTTCGGGAACGGCGCCGACACTCAATGCAGCTTGGCAAACGGACACGTCGCTGGGCATGATCAGCGGCGGTGAACTCGACCCAGGTGATTTCTTCGAAGTCGTCTACACGGTGACGATTGACCCTGACGGTGTTGATAGTATTTCGCAGTCGCTGGAAAATCAGGCGGTTGCTGGAGGTCGCGGCGTTGACGAGTTTGGTAATCCGTACACTGACGTCAGTGGAAACGAGCTGTTTGCCTCGGATACTTCGGAC
>CAYTPS010000231.1:1598-4782 GCA_964439245.1 uncultured Pirellulaceae bacterium
GGACAGTGGTTCATCACCGCAAGGCACCAACCCGGGTGAGAACGGGGACAATGGGACGGCCAACGATCCAACGCCACTCATTATCGCAGACGTTGGTGTTACGAAGGCAGTTGTTGGCTCACCGACACTGTTGGCCAACGGCAATTTCAGTGTGCTTTACGAAGTCGTGATTGAGAATATCGGCACTGTTGATCTGGCTGACCTGTCGCTGGTTGATGATTTACAAACGCAGTTCGGAGCTTCGGTATTCCAGAATGTTAGCAGTTTGACGATGACCGCAAATCCCTCAGACGCGCTGAGCAGCGTCACACTGGACACGGCGGGCTGGGACGGGACTTCCGCCACCAACATGATTGACCAGACGGTCACAACGAACATATTGAAGATCGGTGATTCATTCACTGTTCAGTTTACGGTCGAAGTCGACGCGGCAGCAGCTTCGGGCGTTCTTGACAACACTGCCACCGCTGTTGGATCGGCCGTCGACAGCAATGGAAATCCATATCAGGACGCCGGCGGCAACGCGATCACGATCACCGATGACAGCGACAGTGGAAGCGATCCGTCCACCACCAATTCGGGTGAACCCGGTGATACTGGCGGAAGCGACGATCCAACGCCGCTTTACATTCCCAACATTGGCTTGGCGAAATCGGCCGGTGATGCCGTTGCCAACGGTGACAACTGGGACGTGACGTTTACGTTAAACTGGGAGAACACGGGAACGGTCGCTCTAACGAACCTGCAGGTCTTCGATGATCTTGCGAGCCAGTTTGGTGGCCAGTTTTCCGGAGTCACAGGGCTGGCGATTCAAAACTTTACCGGAACGGGAACCGCGCCGTCTATCAACACGTCATGGCTAACAACCACTTCGCTTTCACTGATTACCGGTGGAACAGCGGAAGTCAATGACTCGTTCGAAATCGTCTTTACCGTCACGCTCGATCCCGACGTGACTGGCACCTCAGGCAGTGGCTTAACAAACCAAGCGACATCGACAGGCGATGCACTGGACGAAAATGGCAATCCTTTGGGCGTCCAAGCCAACGACACCTCGGACAACGGAACAAGCACCACAACAGAAAACGGCAGCGAAGACACAACCGACGGCGTATTCGCCAACGATCCAACGCCGATCGTGATCGCTGACATTGCGGTCGCAAAATCTGTTTCCGCAGCTCCAACGTTGCTGGCCAACGGGAACTACAACCTGACTTATGAGTTGGTGATCGAGAATATCGGAAACGTTGATCTGGCTGACTTGACCGTGGTTGAAAATCTCAATGCTCACTTCGGGTCGGCTTTGGTTTCCGCAGGCAGCCTCAGCATGTCTTCGGCGCCGAGTGGATCCAGCAGCATCACGCTGAACACGGGCTGGAACGGTAACGGCACGACGGAGATGATCGACCAAGCAGTCACTACGAATTTGCTGGCCGCTGGAGATTCATTCTCGGTTCAGTTCGTCGTCGAAGTCGATCCGGATGCGGTTGGTGCTCCGGGAGCACTCAACAATCAAGTCACCGCTGGTGGAAACGCCGTCGATTCGTTGGGCAACGCGATCAACGACAGCACCGGCAATCCAATCACGGCGACCGACGACAGCGACAGCGGAAGCGATCCGAACGGAACCAATGCGGGAGAAGATGGCGACACGGGCGGTAGCGACGACCCAACGCCGCTGAACATCGCAGCGATCGGTTTGGCGAAGCAAGCCAATGACGCGGTGACCAACGGCGACAACTGGGACGTGACTTTCACGTTTTTCTATGAGAACACGGGAACGGTTGACCTTGATACGCTGTCGCTTGTTGACAACGTTGCGGCCGAGTTTGGCAATGCGTTTGTTTCGGCCAGCGGGCTCGCCGTTCAGAACTTCAGCGGAACAGGAACGGCACCGGGCGTCAATGGCGGCTGGGCGACCGACACGTCGTTGAACATTCTCGACGGAACGGGCCAGCTAAATGTTGGCGACTCGTTCGAAGTCACTTTCACGGTCACGATTGACCCGGACGGCATCGACAGCACTTCGCAATCGCTTGAGAACCAAGGCATAGCATCCGGCGCTGCGGTTGGCGACGCGACTTTGACGACCACCGACGATTCCGACAATGGCACGGATGTCCATGGCGAGAATGGCGAAGACGACGCGGACGGCACATTTGGAAATGACCCAACGCCGATTGTGATTGCGGATGTTTCAGCAGCCAAGGAAGTTCTCAACACGCCGACATTACTGGCAAACGGTAACTATGAAGTCACCTACCGCTTGGTCGTCGAAAACGTTGGAACGGTAGATCTCGCGAACTTGTCGCTTGAGGAAAATCTGTCGTCTCAATTCGGCTTGGCTTACGTCAACGCATACGGTCTGTCGATGGTCACGCCACCATCGGCCGCTTCGAACGTGACTTTGGATACGGTCAACTGGAATGGCCAAGGGGGCATCGAAATGGTCGATTTGTCAGCACCATCTTTGCTGGCCGTCGGTGATTCGTTTGTCGTCGAGTTCATCGTCGAAGTCGACACAGTGCAGGCTTCGGGCGTGCTTGAGAACACCGTGACGGTGGAAGGTGCGGCGGTTGATGCAAGTGGTCAGCCGATCAACGATTCAACCGGCAATCCGATCACTGCATCTGACGACAGCGACAGCGGAAGCGACGCCTCGACGACCAACACAGGCGAACCCGGCGACACAGGCGGAAGCGATGATCCAACGCCGCTGTACATTCCGAGCATTGGATTGGCCAAGTCTGCCGGCGATGCGGTTTTCAATGGTGACAACTGGGACGTCACGTTTACGTTGACTTGGGAGAACACCGGAACCGCCGCACTAAACAACCTGCAAATCTTCGATGCCATTAGCGCACAGTTTGGAAGTCAGCTTGTTGGCGTGACTGGCCTGTCAATTCAGAATTTCAGCGGAACGGGAACGGCTCCGTCGATCAATGCCGGCTGGCTGACGGACAGTACGCTTTCGCTGGTCACTGGCGGAACGGCCGAAGTCGACGATTCGTTTGAAGTCGTCTTTACGGTCACGCTTGATCCCGATGTGACCGGCACGTCATCGAGTGGTTTGACGAATCAAGCCACCTCAACAGCCGATGGTCTCGATGCGGACGGCAATCCGCTTGGCGTTCAGGCAGCCGACACCTCCGATAACGGCACAAGCACCACGACCGAGAAGTAG
>CAYTPS010000231.1:4792-7443 GCA_964439245.1 uncultured Pirellulaceae bacterium
CGCAGACATTGCGGTGGCGAAATCGGTCTCTGGCACACCAACGTTGTTGGCCAACGGAAACTTCAGCGTGACTTACGAGCTGGTGATCGAGAACAATGGCAACGTTGATTTGGCGAACCTTTCGTTGATCGAAGATTTGAATGCTCAATTTGGAACCGCTTTAGTTTCAGCGGGCAGTGTCAGCGTGTCTTCTCTGCCAAGCGCATCAAGCAGCATCACGCTCGACACCGGCTGGAACGGTAACGGCACGACGGAATTGATCGACCAAACGGCAACCACGTTGCTGGCCGTTGGAGATTCTTTCTCGGTTCAGTTTGTTGTGGAAGTCGATCCGGACGCGGTCGGAGCGCCCGGGGCGCTGAACAATCAAGTCGTTGCTGGTGGCGACGCAGTCGACGCAGCGGGCAACCCAATCAATGACAGTAGTGGCAATCAAATCACGGCGGCCGACAATTCAGATAGCGGCAGCGATCCCAACGGAACCAATGCCGGCGAAGATGGCGATACCGGGGGGAGCGACGATCCAACGCCGCTGAACATTCCAGCGATCAGTTTGGCCAAACAAGCCAGCGACGCGGTGGCCAATGGCGACAATTGGGACGTGACGTTTACGTTCTACTACGAGAACACAGGAACGGTTGACCTAGATACACTTTCGTTAACCGATGACATTGCAGCCGAATTTGGCAATGCGTTTGTTTCCGCAAGCGGCCTTGCGTTACAGAATTTCGCGGGGACGGGAACCGCGCCGGGCGTTAATGGCGGCTGGATAACCGACTCGTCGCTGGAGATGCTTGATGGAACGGGCCAGCTGAACATTGGCGACTCGTTTGAAGTCACGTTCACGGTCACGATTGATCCGGACGGAATCGACAGCGTTTCTCAATCGCTTAACAACCAAGGAACTGCCTCGGCCGCTGCGGTTGGCGATCCAGCGTTGACCGTCACCGACGTCTCTGACAACGGCATCGACCCCAACAGCGAGAATGGCGAAGACGATGGAGACGGAACGTTTGGCAATGACCCAACGCCGTTGATCATCGCCGACGTTTCAACCGCTAAGCAGGTCTTTGGAGCGATTGTTCCGGTCGGAGACAACTTTGAAGTCACCTACCGACTCGCGGTCGAGAACATCGGAACCGTTGACCTCGCCAACCTGTCACTGGCCGACGATTTGAGCACACAGTTTGGAGCCGCTTTGGTCGGCGTGAGTGGTTTGACGGTGTCTACTTTGCCAACCGATCCCACCAGCAATGTGGTTCTGGACACGGCAAACTGGGATGGTGATTCCGTCATCGAAATGATTGACCAAACGGCTTCGACTTCGCTGGCGGTTGGTGATTCGTTTGTCGTTGAGTTTAAAGCCATTGTTGATCCAGACGCGACGGGAACTTCAGGAGTTCTGAACAACCAAGCGACCGCCAGCGGCGACGCAGTTGATTCGTCTGGGAATCCGATCGACGCTTCCAATGGCAATCCAATCTCGACCAGTGACAACAGCGACAGCGGCAATGAGCCCTCGACAAGCAACAGCGGCCAGCCGGGCGACAGCGGCGGAACAGACGATCCAACTCCGCTGCTGATCCCTGATGTCGGCGTTGCCAAACAAGCCAACACGGTTGTTGTGGCAACCGATGGCGGCGGCACACCGCTCACTGGTGCATTCGACGTGAATTACTTGTTGGTAATCGAAAACACAGGCACGATCCCACTAACGGACATTCAGATTCTTGATGACCTGACGTTGCCTTCCAACTTTGGCGACGCCTACACGCCGGTTTCACTTCCCGTGGGTTCTGCGGCGCGAAGTGGACTGCTTGCCGGGCCGACGATTGTTAGTCACACGTTGGCAAACTCGGGCAACTTACCAGCTTTGAACACGGCTGGATTCCTTGGCGGAACTGGTTCCTCGGGCATCTTTGATGGAACGAGTGGAACGTTGCAAGTCGGCGAGCAAATCGTTGTCTCGATTACCGTTCGCATTGACGTACAGGAATTCGACGATGGCGATGCGACTGACCCAACAGGAATCTCACCTGGTAACCAGGTCCAAGGCACCGCCAATTCAACTCAAGGTGCAGTATCCGACGACTCGGACGATGGATTGAACCCGAACACAGACAACGGTGAAGGAACCACAGACGATCAAACTCCGTTTGAAATGACTCAAGTTCGCTTGTGGAAGTCCCATGGTGATGCGGTCGACAATGGCAATGGAACTTCGACCATTACGGTCACATTGCGTGTCCAAAACTCGGGCACTTCCGCCCTGACTGATTTGAGCCTCATCGAAGACGTGGCATCACAATTTGGAGACGCTTTCGTTTCCGTTTCGGTTCCAACGCTCGATACGACCAACGCTCCGGGCAGCACTATTCCGGCGGGCTTAATTAACGCCGGATGGGCCAGTGATACGTCGCTAGACATGTTTGATTCGGCTTTCACGACAGAGTCATTGAGCACGACCGAGGAATTTTCGATCAGCTTCGATGTCGTGGTCGATCCAGATAGAATCGACAATGACTCCGATTACATGACCAACTCAGCTACCGTGACCGCCAACGGCACGCGACTTGACGGCAGCACCGTAACGGTTGATGACGAAAGTGGCTTCGACAACAACGACGGTTTCGACCCTGGTTGCTCAAGAC
>CAYTPS010000231.1:7453-8267 GCA_964439245.1 uncultured Pirellulaceae bacterium
AACCGACATCAGCGATCGTTCCGGAAATTGGCGTTGCAAAAACCGCCAGCGATGCTGTGGCTAACGGTGAAAACTGGGACGTAACGTTCACGCTGGTCGTCGAAAACACGGGCTCGGTCAATCTTGATCAGTTGGCGTTAACGGATAACGTACTGGCTCAATTCGGCGATTCATTTGTCGGTGTGAGCGGGCTTGCGGTGCAGAACTTCACAGGAACCGGAACCTCGCCGACCGCCAACAGCGCGTGGACTGGCGACACAACACTGAACTTGATCAGTGGCGGCGAACTTGATCCGGGAGACAACTTCCAAGTCGTCTTCACGGTAACCATTGATCCCGACGGCGTAGATAGCCTTTCACAAGCCCTCACCAACCAGGCGCTGGCAAGCGGTCGCGGCGTTGATGAACTGGGCAATCCACTGCTTGACGTTAATGACGACGAATTGATTGCGTCGGATCTATCAGACAGCGGGCCGACGCCGCAAGGAAACAACCCCGGTGAGAACGGCGACAATGGGACCGATGATGATCCGACGCCAATCATTATTGCTGATGTCGGCGTCGCTAAATCAGTTGTCGGCACGCCTGTCCTGTTGAGCAATGGCAACTTCTTGGTGACGTATCAGATGGTTGTCGAAAACACGGGGACAACAAACCTGGCCAATCTAACGCTGGTCGATGATCTACAAACGCAGTTCGGCCCGACGGTCTTCCAAAGTGTTAGTGGATTGACGCTCAGCAGTTCACCTAGTTCATCGAGCAACCTAACGCTTAACACCTTCCTCTGGGATGGAACATCGGCAACCGACATCAT
>CAYTPS010000232.1:0-8255 GCA_964439245.1 uncultured Pirellulaceae bacterium
TAGAACAGGAACGCGGTCAGATAGCAGCCAATTTGCTGCGGCTGGCCCAATCGCAAGGACGCGACCCATGACAACAAAAAAACGGGAACGGCCACGATGGCAAAGAAGAACCACATCGTAATTCTGCCCTACTTCTGCCAAGAAGAAGTTGAGCGTTATCTGAAGATCGCGAACAAAATCGCGTCTTTCCCGCGGCCCCAAGCCGAGGTCCATTATCTCCTTGCGGCCAGCCCGCGGACGGAACCAAATGCCCAGTTGGCCGCCGCCTATGAAAAATTAGGCAAAGTCATTTCTTTTCAGTGCCCAACGCAAATCTTCGGCTACCCAGAGGGCCCTGGAGCAATGTTTTGGGACTGCATGGAATATATTTGCGAGCACTACCGAGCAAATGATGGATTTAGTCTCTGGCTGGAATCCGACATGGCTCCAATTAAACCTGACTGGATCGATCGATTGTCGGAGCAGTGGTACGGCTTCGATCAACTGCCCATCATGATGGGATGCTACGTTCCGGAAGTCTACAAGCAACGCTTGTTCAAAAAGAAGAAGCTCCTGCTCGAACCACACATCAACGGCGGTGCCTGTTATGCGATGGACTTTGCCCGTCAGATGCCGCGCGAGGCTCGCACTGGCGTTTTTGACATGGCCGTTTTTCAGTACGCCCAGGCGAAATCTCGAGCGATGAGCACTAAACAGATCGCTTTTTCAACTCATCGGCGCGTGCGACGTGACCTGTTGGATCCCGAAAAAGTCCTGTTGCACGGATTTATGCAGGAGAAGGATCAATTCATTGATCAGTGTCTGACACCGCTCACCGAGCGCGAACTCAAGTCGGCAAGCTGGAATCCTTTGAGAGAAAAACTTGAGACGGCCAACCGTAGATTGCGTGTTTGGTTCGTCCGCAAGGGACGCCAAGCAATGCTGGAGAACATGTTTCTAGCAAAACAGCAGTTTGATCAATCGGATAGTGGAGCCGGATTACCGGTCCCAGTAAAACGAGCAGCGTAGTGGTTTGTTAAAGCTGGGAGTTGGGATTCTGTTTGTTAGCCGTTTGGGCGGTAGCCCCGGTTTCCAAGTGAGAAACCGCCAACAGCGGCAATACACATAATCCCAAGATTGAGCGTCGACGAACTCGAAGAAAACTGGCAAGCTAAACCAACCGGCCGGAGCGACTTTATGTCTGAAATTTCCGTTAGCCACTTCAACACCTTTCCCTACGGCGGTGCGGCGGCCGCTTCGCTGCGGACGCACGCCGCGTTACGAGAGCAAGGTGTCGATAGTCAGTATTTCTGGTTCCGCGATGAGCGCGGAGTTCCGAATCCGCCGCACGTTGGGCAAGTTGCCCTTGAGTCACCACGAAATTCATTCTTTAAAGGGCTCTTCGCAAGAAAGAAGCAACGGCAGCAGCAAAAGGAGATCTACCGGCTTTTTGATACGCATCTTAAACACCGAGATCCTACGCTTGAAACATTTTCGATGGCTCGGCTTCCAGAGTCGGGTGCTCTTCCCGCTCACGCCAGCAATGTTGATGTTGTCCATCTACATTGGATTTCATTTTTTGCTGATTATCCAAGTTTCTTCGGTTCAATTCCCCGGCATGTTCCGCTCGTGTGGACACTACATGACATGAACCCCTTTACCGGGGGCTGTCACTATTCGGACGGCTGCGAACGATTCCAATCGGGGTGTGGAAATTGTCCGCAGGTTGTGGCTCCCGACCGTTTAGACGTCTCTTTCGATTCGATGAAAGCCAAACAAGCCGCGCTCAAGCAGCGAGAAATTCATATAACAGCTCCAAGTCAATGGATGCTGGATTTGGCGAAACAAAGTCCTGTTTGGCCGGCGGGGACGACGTTCAATAAAATTCATTTGGGTTTCGATTTGGAAACCTTTTATCCCGAAGATCCGGCTACTGCACGAGAAATGCTTGCGATTGAATCGGACGCGGTGCTCGTTGCGTTTGGTGCGGATGACCTGAACAGCAATCGAAAAGGTTTTCATCATCTGCTGTCAGCTCTTAAAATGATGAAGACTAACTGCCCGGTAGAGTGCCTTGTTTTTGGCGGTGGTGAGATTCTGGACGATCCTGACCTGCCTCCGATCCATCATCTTGGATTTATTGATTCTCCCGAGCGGCAACGGCTTGCATACAGTGCATCTGATCTCGTGGTTGTACCTTCGCGCGAGGACAATCAACCTCAAGTGGGCCTAGAGGCGATGGCGTGTGGAGTCCCGGTGATCGCATTTGATGCCGGTGGAATACCCGAGTACGTGCGCGACGGTGAGACAGGATGCTTGGTGGAACTTGGCGATGAATCGTCCTTGGCTAAAAAGCTCTCTGGGCTTTGTGACCTCGAGTCGTTCAGAAGACGTCTTGGTCTTTCGGCTCTCAAAATGGTGCGAGAGGAATTTGAGCTCACAAAGCAAACGCAAGCCTACCGTACCCTCTATCAATCCATCGCGAGCAAAGCGGCGAACAGTCGGGCCTCTAGAAGCGCCGCTTAAAGGCGAAATCGCTTTGCTCGCTCTTCAAGAGGAAGTCGACGACTCTAGTCTTTCTCTATTGTGCGTCTCACATCGCGCCCGCCAAGTTATACCGCAACGCAACCGTCAAGCAGAATGTCAATAAAGGAAGCGATGTCTGAAAAATCGACGGCACCGTCTTGGTTGCAATCTGCCTCTTGGAGATAAGAGCCAGTGGTCAGGAGTTCAATAAAGGGCGGAATGTCAGAAAAGTCGACGACATCGTCTAGGTTGCAGTCACCCAAAAGAATTGGACCGGCGCACGGATCAGACGCGCTGGCAATATCTCCGTAGAAGAACCCGGTGCCGCTGGTGCCGAGGTAGATCCGACCAAATTTGTCAGGATCGGCTGCAAGAACAAGCGGTTGGTCGACGACGCCAAGTGGAAACTGCCCGATGAAATCCCAAGTCACGCCATCGTCGAGCGAGCGATAGATACCTTCGCGCCCGAATAGTGTTCCCAGCACATACACCGACAGAGGATCTCCATCAGACAGTGGGGCGCCAAGAGAGATGTCGATCGTGTCGGTAAAGTCGCCGACCTCATCAAAGGAGAGTCCTCCATCGAGACTGCGATAGATACCTGCTGGATCGTTTTCTTGTCGGCCATGAGCGTACCATAGTGTATTTGCGTCTGTCCAATCCTGTTCCAGTTGACCGTTGAAGCCGAAGAGAGGCAGGTCTGACGACAGGACATTCCAGTTGCGGCCGCCATCGGTTGAATTCAATAGTTTCCCGCCGCCAGTGGTCATTAAATATTTTCCAGCCTCTTGAACATCGGCAGTCAACCCTTGGTAACGGAAGTTGCGATTGAATAGACCGCTACTCGAGTCATTGCCGTTGCCGTCGGTGGGCCAGCCTATCGCCTTTTGCCACGTCATGCCATTGTCGTCGGTGAAGTACGGACGCCCATCGGTAGCCGGCAGCCACACGAGGCTCTGAGGATAAACAGCCGAAACATTGCTTGCTGCGATGGCGCCATACTGAAGTTCGGCTGGGTGATTGCCATTGGCAATTGAGCCGAACTTCTGCCACGTTGCACCTCCGTCGGTCGTGAATCCCGCATGATTGAGCGCGCCACGTATTTGCAAATAGTCAGCCGTATTGGTCGCGATGAAGTCGGTGTCGTTTCGCCGAAACGTGCCGTCCCAGCCGATCGAAAAGTCATCTGGGAAAATCTGTATCGGGGTGTAATCGTCTAAGTCATTGTGCACGAACCCGGTCACATCCCAGCCAAATGTCACCAATGGTTTTCCTGGTCTGACCAAGATGTCGGAAGTCACCAATTCCTCTATTCCTCGGGACTCAAATTCAAACGTAATCTTGTTGTCGGCCAGCGCCGCCTCACTGACGTCCGCCTTCCAGACGCCAATGCCCTGCCCCGTGTAGATTCGGTTGGGTGTGGACGGGTCAAAATAGATCTCGTCGGTTGTGAAATAGCCCTGCTCAACACGCTCCGCCCATGGAATGTCGGGTGAACTGCGGTCAAAACTTAGGCTCCGCCAGGTGACTCCACCATCGTTAGAAATTATCAGGTCCAAGACCCCCTCGGTTGCGGCGATGATGCGGTCATTGTCAAAAGGATCGACCGAGACGGTGACAAAGTTTCGATGGTTCAGCGGAGAGGCCTGCGTCCACGCGTTCCCGTCGTAGATCCATACTCCGCCACTGTTGCTGCCGTCGTTGAAGTAGGAAACGAGTAACCTGCCAGATTGGTCCACGTCGATGTCAGTAAGGAAGTTTGAGTCCGCCGGTGTGTTTGCTGACCCAGTAATTTTGCTCCATGAAGCTCCATCATCGGACGATTCGAAAATTCCTTGGCTAGATGTTCCTGCGTAAAGCTTCTCACCGTCAACGCTGTACTTTACGGTTACGATTCCAACACCATCTGTTCCGTCAGCGATACCCTGAACTCTACTCCAAGATGTGCCGTTTGACGTTTGCCAAAGTCCGTTCTCGCGGCTGCCGAAAAAGGCTCGGTTGGCGTTACTCGGAGAGACAACCAATCGCTCGCCATTGGAAGGCAGTATTCCGTTTGGAGCCATTGGCAGGCTCAGGTCGGTCGGTGAGAAACTTTCGCCACCGTTGGTAGAGCGATAAATACGTCCCAGCGTGGCCACGTAGAAAGTGGTGTTGTCACCGGCCAGAGCGATGGACTCGACCCCAGGTTCGTCTTGCCAACGGTCAATGTCTGAGAACCGGTCCGCTGTGAGCAGTTGAATCCACTCGTTTTTCTCGGCGTTCCACTTGTAGAAACCTCCGACATCCGTTCGCGCGTATCGCAAATTTGGGTCGGTAGACGAGGATATGAGTCCAGTAACGAATCCAGTTCCCCCAATTCGTATGGGACTCCACTGATAACTGCCTGAAATGTCTTGTTGGGCGAAAGAAGGACTGAAGAACACTATGGTCAGAAGAATGCTGAGCCATTTAAAGCGTGCGATTGAAAATTGGACGTGCTTTAGCATTTTGAATCTCCGTCTATTTTGTGCGATCTAGTTTGTTGGAAGTGGTCCAGCAAGGAATCGGTTCTGGTGATCAGAAGTTGTTCACTTGAAGGTAACGCGGGAACGTTCACCGAATCACGTCAACAAAAACGTAAAAAAATGAGAAATCTCGTTGTTGGTGAGAAAGGAGGATTTTTAACCTGCCGGCAGACACAGCTTTGCAACAAAAACACGTCGCTTTTGTGAATTGAAAGGCTATTCCGAGCGGGCAATCGCTGATTTTTTGACAACGGGCAGGCACCTCAGAAGGTGCAGAAGGCCGAGCACAAATATTGCCGGCAGAGCATGTCAAATCGAGGGCCGGTCCAATAATTAAATACTAGAAAGCCCGTTTTACGCTTCCGAGGAAGAAATTATTGAAGCATTTCCCACGCCCGATAACGATCATCCCCGTTTGCCTTGAGTGATTCGCCAATCAGCCAAATCTCACTCTTTAGCGGTATCGATTCTGGATGGTCTTTTAGTAGCCCCGCGGCAACTGCGACCATGTCTGCTTGATTACTGTGGAAAGCAGATAGTAGTTCAATCGCCGGAATCTCTGGCAGATATTTCGTGTTGGGCTTGGCTTGGAGGCGTTCAATGACTCGGTCCTGCACGGCTTGGGCTTCTTCAGAGCGATTTGAAATTTTGGCTACGACCTTGGCCATTCGTACCTGCAAACCCAAATGTGCGCTAGGCTCAACGAAATCGAACAGGCGAACTATCAGGAATTCGGCCGGCGCTGCGCGTCCTTCGGCCAGATGATCCTCGGCAAGGTAAACCATCGTCGCAAGTCGATCTGCGGGTTCGGCATTTTTACAATTTTGGTAAGCCGAAATCCAACTCGCGACACGCCCCAATTCCGAACGATCGATTGCCTGCTCCGCCGCATCGAGCAAGACTTTTGCCGACTCTTTCTGCAGGGCTAATTCAACGCCAATTAACTTTCGAACCTCCGCTTTGATATCGACGATCTCCGAGGCATTCAACAGAGAATCGCATTCCATCAATGCTGCTTTGGCGAAGGCGCGTTCGATCAGTTCCTCTTCAGTCTCGTTGGACGCGGCAAGGTAGTTTCGTGCCTCGCGTGCTACAATACGTTGCCGGTCTTCGTCCACCGTGGTTTGACTTTCTCCTTTGACCGCCAAGTGTAACAAAGCGTAGGAATACGCGCGCTGCTCGTACGAAAGGTTGGCCATCAAAACACGAAAGGGCTCAAGGTCGTTGCTGTCGCGCAGAACTGCTTTGGCTTCTTTCTCGTTGGTGACTGCGTTTGCGCGGGCTTCGATGAGTTCAAATGCGGAGACGCAACAAAAGTTCTCTGTCGCGGCGATTTGATTCCAAGCTTTCTTCGTCCAGATCGCAGTTTGGCTTGTGTTGCCACCACTATCAAATGTCTCAGCGAGCTTGACCGCCAGTTTGGCCGACAGGCAGTGGTCAGAGCGGTCGGACTGAGCCACTTGCTCGATTCCTGCCTGGAGAAGGACTGCGCGCTGGGCAGTGCTTGGCGCCGTCTCCGACTGAAGCAGTAGCAATTTAGTTCTACGCACTAGGTCGCCATAAAATGGCTCAGGTAACGCTTCGATCTGTTTTTTGGCTGATGAAAACCGCTTTCTGCCAACCGCGATGCCAATCTTAAAAAGCAGAAGGTCCATTCGTTGATGACCATCCAGTACAGCGGATTCATCTGAGCCCTCGAACTCATCCATCCAGGAAGCAGCATCATCAAACTGCTCCAATGCCAAAAAGAGTTCGATATCTAAAAGGGCTGGTCGGCTGGCTGATTGCGCTGGTGTTCCGCGTTCCCTCCAGTCGGATGCAGAATGAGGCCAACCTGCGTCCAATAGTAATTCTGTCATCGTGCGCGATGCAAATCCACGCTGTTCTGGCGTCAGAGCATTACACGTTGTCTCTGGGGCGGTCACCAAATCGCGCAACAACGCTAGGCCTCTGGTTGGCCTTCCAATGTGCCGCCATGTGTCGGCAAGCAACAGCCGATCTTCAAATTCGGTGGGCGGTTGGGTTTCAAATGGAGCGAGTAACTTGCGAGCGGACGAGAAATTATTTTGAAGCGTTAGCCTGTGTGCAGACCTGATTTTTAAAGAAACAGGACTGGAAGTTTGGTTGCTTGACGGGTGCGGCGATTGTGACTGGTCATCGGGTAGACTTGGAATGTCGCCGCCAACGATGCGCGCTAACGTGTTTTCCATTTTTCGCAAAGAGCTTATGTCGCTTTTCTGTTCTTCCACCGTCTTGTTCAGTCGCGCTATGTCGGCTTTGTCTTCAGCCGAACGCACCAATCCTGAATAAGACACAATCAGAAGCGTGAGCAATGCTGCGAAAATTGCTGACGCGACTGCAATAGGTCCTGGATAACGGTGAAGCCAATGCGTTAATGAGTGATTCGACGCTGAAAAAGTTAGAGGTCGGTTTTCGGCCCAATTGATTAGCTCGTGGCGGAGATCGGCCGGCCGAGCGAGGCGTTTTGTGGGGGACTTCTCCAACGCCGCCGCACAAATTGAATCCAGCTTTCCACTCAATAGTTGGCGTAATTTGGCGGGTGTCGAACTGCGATAGCCCGCTAGCAAATGCGAGATTATTCCTTTCGACTGCCTGTTGGATTCCAATAACGGAATCGTTTCCTTGGACACCAGCTTGCTTGGATTTACAGGCACGCCAGAACAAACTCGGTCAAAAAGGTCGTCTTCAACGGGCTGAGCCTGATCCGAAAAGGGATGGTGACCGCAGAGAAGTTGGAACAAGATGATGCCGATTCCGTGAACATCGGTGGCGGTTGAGATGGATTCTCCTCGCATCTGTTCTGGCGCAGCGTACGCTGGTGTCAGCAGGCGCTCGTATCGTTGTGTTAATTGAGCAGGTGCGCCTTGGGTCTCCGGCGAGATGATCTTTGCGATGCCAAAGTCGAGGACTAGGATCGAACCATTTTCGCGTACAAGGACGTTTTCGGGTTTAAGATCTCGATGCACGATCAAGAATCGATTTGCGTAGTCGATTGCGTCACAAAGAGAGCACGTTAACGCCACGCGCTGACGAATGTTCAGTTGGTTGTTATCGCAGTATTCAGAAATGGGCACTCCATCAATCCATTCGGTAACGAGATACTGGATGCCCATCTCACTGGTGCCTGCGTCCAAAAGAGTGGCGATGTTCGGATGCTTCATTCGTTTTAAGACCTGCACCTCACGTGCGAAGCGGTCCTCATCGGTCGCCGTAGCGCTAAGGTTT